>NZ_JAAAYH010000600.1:0-4181 GCF_018035285.1 Streptomyces sp. MK37H
TCGCCCCGGCCACGGGCGGTACGGCCGGGCGCGCGGGCACCCCAGGCCCGGCGGGCGTCTCCACCTCCAGCAACTGCACCGCGTGCCGCCCGAGCTGGGCGACGAGCGTGCCCGGCAGCCACGGTTCGCCGTCGTCGTCCGCCCCGGCCGTACGCTCCAGCAGCGCCTCCAGCGAGGGCCGGTCGTCCGGGACCTTCTTCAGGCAGTCGGTGACGAGGTCCCGCAACCCCTCAGGCAGCCCCTCCAGGTCCGGCTCCTCCTGGGCGATGCGGTACATCACCGCGTGCACCCCGCTGTCGGCCGTGCCGAAGGGCTGACGTCCGGTCGCCGCGTAGGCGAGCACCGAGCCGAGGCAGAAGACATCGCTGGCCGGGGTGACCCGCTCGCCGCGCACCTGCTCGGGCGACATGAAGCCGGGCGATCCGACGACGGCGCCGCTGCGCGTGAGGAGGCCGTCGGTGACGGTCTCCAGCGCTCGCGCGATGCCGAAGTCGATGACGCGCGGACCGTCGATGGTGACCAGGATGTTGGACGGCTTGAGGTCGCGGTGGACCAGACCGGCCTCGTGGATGTCGTGGAGCGCTTGCGTCAGGCCGTGCGCCAGGATGCGGACGGTCCGCTCGGGCAGACGGCCCGACTCGGCGACGATCGCGTGCAGGGAGGGACCGGCGATATAGCCGGTGGCGACCCATGGGGTGGCGGCCTCGGTGTCGGCGTCCAGCACCGGCGCGGTCCAGGTGCCCCCGACCCGCTGTGCGGCCCGCACCTCCTGTTTGAACCGCCGCCGGAATTCGGCCTGTTGGGCGAGCTCGGTCTGGACGAGCTTCACCGCCACCGTGCGCCCGCGTGATGAATGAGCCAGGAACACCCGGCCCATGCCACCCGCGCCAAGGCGCCGGAGCAGCCGGTACTCACCGATCCAGCGAGGGTCCTCGGCCCCCAGGTCTTCCATGCGTCGATCGTCCCTTCCCCGTGAATCCCCCTGATCAGCCCCCCGGAGAGAATAAGGGCGGCTGAGAGCGAAGTGGACGACGCGGACGATCCGTTATCGGTTCCGTATCCGTCCTGTGTCACTCCCGAGCCGGAGACCTGTGTCACTCCCGAGCCGGAGAACGGAATCCCGGGAGGTCCGGAGGGGGCCGCCGGGAGCGAAATCCGGACAGCCGCGCCCCGATCACCGGCGACGGCCACAAGGCCACTGCCCCCGGCAGGATGTCGGCGTACGGCCCGAAACCCGGACAGCCTGTCGGTGCCCGGCCCGGGGCGGCGGTCCGTACGCTGGTGCCGCCCCGACCCGCGAGCGATCCGAGGTACGAACGTGTCCGTGCAGCCCAGCCCCGACCACGCGGCCGGCGCCGCCGTCAAGGCCGCCGACCGTGCGCATGTCTTCCACTCCTGGTCCGCGCAGGGCCTGATCGACCCCCTCGCCGTCGCGGGCGCCGAAGGCTCGTACTTCTGGGACTACGACGGCAACCGCTACCTCGACTTCTCCTGCCAGCTGGTGAACACCAACATCGGCCACCAGCACCCCAAGGTCGTGGCCGCGATCCAGGAGCAGGCCGCGAAGCTGTGCACCATCGCGCCGGGCTTCGCCGTGGACGTGCGGTCCGAGGCGGCGCGGCTGGTGGCCGAGCGCACCCCCGGTGACCTCGACAAGATCTTCTTCACCAACGGCGGCGCCGAGGCGGTGGAGAACGCCGTCCGCATGGCCCGGCTGCACACCGGCCGTGCCAAGGTGCTCTCCGCCTACCGCTCGTACCACGGCGCCACCGCCGCCGCGATCAACCTCACCGGCGACCCCCGCCGCTGGCCCTCCGACACCGCCTCGGCGGGCGTGGTGCACTTCTGGGCGCCGTTCCTCTACCGCTCGCCCTTCCACGCCGACAGCGAGCGGCAGGAGTGCGAGCGCGCGCTGCGCCACCTCGAGGACACCATCGCCTTCGAGGGCCCGCAGACCATCGCCGCGATCATCCTGGAGACCATCCCCGGCACCGCCGGGATCATGGTCCCGCCGCCCGGCTATCTGGCCGGGGTCCGGGAGATCTGCGACCGCTACGGCATCGTGTTCATCCTGGACGAGGTCATGGCGGGCTTCGGCCGCACCGGTCACTGGTTCGCGGCCGACCACTTCGGCGTCACCCCGGACCTGCTGACCTTCGCCAAGGGCGTCAACTCCGGCTATGTGCCGCTCGGTGGCGTCGCGATCTCCGCCGAGATCGCCGCGACCTTCGACCAGCGCCCCTACCCGGGCGGGCTCACCTACTCCGGCCACCCGCTGGCCTGCGCCTCGGCCGTCGCGACGATCAACGCGATGGCGGAGGAGGGGATCGTGGAGAACGCCGCCGCGATCGGCGAGAACGTGATCGGCCCCGCGCTGCGGGAGATCGCCGAGCGCCATCCCTCGGTCGGCGAGGTGCGCGGCCTCGGCGTCTTCTGGGCGCTGGACCTGGTCAAGGACAAGGAGACCCGCGAACCGCTCGTGCCGTACAACGCGGGCGGAGCGGACAACCAGCCGATGGCCGACTTCGCGGCGGCCTGCAAGCGCGGCGGTCTGTGGCCCTTCGTGAACATGAACCGCACCCATGTCGTGCCGCCGTGCACCGTCACCGAGGCCGAGGCCAAGGAGGGGCTCGCGATCCTGGACGACGCGCTGAACGCGGCCGACGCGCACACCTCGTAGCGGCCGCCGCTACCGGCTTCCCGGCGCTGCCCGTTCGCCTCCGGACGCGGCCCGACCGCTGCCCGGCGGCTGCCCGGTGTAGACCACCGCCGCACTCTGCGTGTTCCGCGCAACGGCCCTCGCATATCGTGATGCGAGGGCCGTCCGCTTTCTTACACCGACGGCCGTGGAAGGAGACGGTCCTCGATGCCCGTGCCCGGCACCAGCCCGGTCAAGCGGAACACCCTGCGGCAGCAGATCGCCGACGCGCTCTGTGACGAGGTGCTCGCGGGCAGGCTCCCTGCGGGGCGCCAGTTCACCGTCAAGGAGATCGCCCAGCAGTACGGCGTCTCCGCGACCCCCGTCCGGGAGGCGCTGCTGGACCTGTGCTCCCAGGGGCTGCTCGATGTCGAGGAGCACCGGGGCTTCAAGGTCCACGAGTTCACCATCGACGACTTCCGGCACATGGTGGACGCCCGCACGATGGTGGTGGAGGGCGTCTTCCGGCACTACGTCGAGCAGACGCTGAACACCATGACCACGCAGGCGCTGGCCTCGGTGCGGCGCCGGGCCGAGGAGGCCGAGCGGGCCGCCCGCTCCGGCGACCTGGACATCCTCATCGGCTACGACCTGCGTTTCTGGCGGGAGATCTGCGGGCTGGTCGGCAATCCGTACGTATCGGACTTCCTCCAGCGGCTGCGGGTGCAGACCTGGGTGTTCACGGTGCCGTACCTGCGCCGCGTGCCCGATCTGCGGGGTCTGCTGTGGACGGGGCACTGCGAGCTCACGGCGGCGGTCACCCGTGGGGATCCCCATGACTCGGAGCGGCTCATAGCGGCGTACAACACGCATTTCCGTGCGCTGATCGAGCGGTTGGTGGCGGGGGAGGAGACGCGCTCGCGGAACCGGACGGGGACCGAGCCGGAAGTCAACTCCCCCTGATCTCCTTCTGAACTCTTCGCGAACTCCACCCGATCCATGGGCCCCGGCCCCCCAGGGCAGGCGTCCTGCACTCTTCGCGCCGCGTACGTGGGGCATTACGCTGGGCCGACCATCGACCGTACGGATACGAGAGTGAGATCGCGTGGCATGTGACCTCTGGCTGGTCCCCCTCGTCGATGTGCTGTGCCACAGCCCCGACAACCCCTTCGCCGAAGAGATCGCCGCGTACGACAAGGCGCTCAGCGATGCCGGTCTGCCGCCCGTGCCCGTCTTCAGCTATATGCCGGGCCTTTCCGGGGATGTCGCCCCGGTGGCCGGTTTCGACTACGACGCGCTGCACTTCCTCCGCCGCGCTTATCTGCTGCAGCTGTGCGGACTCGCGGTGACGCCGGTGGACGAACTCGGCGGGGACTACGAGCAGTTGCTGGAGATGTTCGAGCCCACGGCCCAGCAGTCGCATCTGGTGTGGCACTACGACCACGCGGGCGCGTATGTCCCCGTCGACTTCCAGAGTCCGCTGTCCAACGACGAACTCCTCGAGGGCGGCGGCCCGTTGGGCTCCAGCCATGGGCTGCTGCGC
>NZ_JAAAYH010000601.1:0-4176 GCF_018035285.1 Streptomyces sp. MK37H
GCGATCAGCAGGCCGAAGCCGAGGAAGAGCGTGCCGGTCAGGGTCATGCCCACTGCCGGGCCCACCAGCTGGCGCCGCATCCACACCCGGGCGTTGTGCGAGTTGCCCGGGAGGTACACCACGCCCACTCTCCGGCCGGTCGCCAGGCCCATCCCGATGCCCTGGATCGCGGTCGTGAACTCCACCTCGTAGCCCTGGTGGTCGTGGAACCGGATGACAGGCGTCTGGGTCGGGTTCCGGTCCCGGCGGTCCACGACGTTGGCGACCACCAGCCCCTCCGTACGGAGCCCCTCGCGGCGCAGCCGTCGCACCAGCCGGGCGTCGCGGACGGCGCAGGCGTAGAGGAACAGCCCGATCGTGATGCACAGCACCTCGGCCGCGGGAGCGCCCATCGATGAATCGCCTCTCGTCGTGTTCGAATCCCCCGCCCGCCACAGGAGACGCGTTGATCCGGAGCTTTGGTTGCCGCCCGCGCGCTCTGTCGCGAAATGACGGGGTGCGGGATCCTCCCGTGACATGAGCAGACCCCTGAAGCGTCGTGTGAGCGGCTGGATCTGGCCCCTCGTCATCCCCCTCGTCATCGGACTCGCCTTCACTCTCACCTGGAGCTCACCGGCCGGTGCGGACGCCTCCCGCGCCGGGATCGGCGACGCCATCGACACCATCCTCGCCGACCCCCTGCTGAAGGGCGGCGCGGCCGGGGTCGTGGTCGCCGACGCCGACTCCGGTGCCGTGCTCTACCGGCACCGGCCCGACGACCGGCTGATGCCCGCCTCCAACACCAAGCTGTTCACCTCGGCCGCCGCCATGGGGCTGCTCGGCCCCGACCACCGCTTCCGCACCGATGTGCTGACCGACGGCGCCCGCCGCGGCCACACCCTCCGGGGCGATCTCTACCTTCGCGGCACCGGCGATCCCACCCTGCTCGCCGGGGACTACGACCGGCTGGCGAAGAGCGTCGCCGACGCGGGGATCACCAAGGTCAGCGGGCGGCTGATCGCCGATGACACCCGCTTCGACGCCCAGCGGGTGGGCCGCTCCTGGGCGGCCGACGACGAATCCTCGTACTACGCGGCGCAGATCTCCGCGCTGACCCTCGCCCCCGACACCGACTACGACGCGGGCAGCGTCATCGTGGAGGTCACCCCGGGCGCGGCGACCGGCGACCGGCCGAAGGTCACCGTCACACCGCCGAACGCCTACGTACGGATCGACAACCGCGCGACCACCGGAAGCGGCAGCCTCACCCTCGAGCGGCAGCACGGCTCCAACACCATCACCGTCAGCGGCGCCCTCCCGGCCGGGTCGGCGACCGCCAAGGAGTGGGTCAGCGTCTGGGAGCCCACCGGCTACGCCACCTCGGTCTTCGCCGACGCCCTCGAACGGCACGGCGTCCGCGTGGCCGGACCCACCCGCCTGGGCCGGGCCGCCCCGGCGGACGCCCGGACGGTGGCGTCACACAGTTCCATGCCGCTGAAGGAACTGCTCATCCCCTTCATGAAGCTGTCCAACAATATCCACGCCGAGGCGCTCACCAAGGCCATCGGCTATGAGACGGCCGGGCGCGGCACCTGGGACGCGGGGCTCGCCGCCATCGCCGACTGGCTGAAGAAGCAGGGCGTGGACACCGGCGCGGTGCGCCAGGTGGACGGCTCGGGGCTGTCCCGGATGGACAACATCGCGGCCGGGCGCCTCACCGAACTGCTGCTGTCGGTGCGCGACGAGCCCTGGTACGCCGACTGGTACGCCTCGCTCCCGGTGGCCTGCGCCCCGGACCGGTTCGTGGGCGGCACCCTGCGTACGCGGATGTGCTCCACCCCGGCGGCCGGGAACGCCCGCGGCAAGACCGGCTCCCTGACCGGCGCCTCCGCGCTCTCCGGCTATGTCACCGACGCGGACGGCAGGGAGCTGGTCTACAGCGTGGTCCTCAACAACTACCTCGCCCCCTCGGTGAAGAACCTGGAGGACGCGATCGTGGTGACGCTCGCGAAGTCCGGCGAGGGCCATGCGGAGGCGGTGCGGCCCCGTGCCGTACGGGGCGCCGCGGCCGCCACGGCCGACGCCGGACGCGAGTGCTCCTGGGTCAAGCCCCGGCGCTGCTAGGCGGGGGGCGGTGGCAGCGGCACCGTCAGCACCGCCGTCCCCGCCGCCGCTTCCGTGGACGGGCCGCCGGCCACCTCCAGCCGCCACGGCGCCGAGGTGCCGGTGGCCTCGGCGCGCAGTACCGCCCCGTCCCGGACGACGGTGAAGGTGGCGGCCGTCGTGCCGTCCGGGCGCGGCACCCGCACCGTGACCGGGCCCGCCGCCGGTTCGTACACCCGCAGCGTGACCCCGTCCGCCCAGTCGGCGTCGGGGCGGTCGTCGGCCGCCCCGAACGGGATCACCGCGCCGGGGCGGGCCAGCAGCGGGACGCTGAGGAAGCCGTGGGTCTCGCGCACCCAGCGCGGGCCGCGCACCGTCCGCCCGCTGGGCACATGCGTCCAGAGGCCCTCCGGTACGTAGTACGTCACCTCGCCCTCGTCGTCGAAGACCGGGGCGACCAGCAGATCCCCGCCGAGCATGTACTGCCGCTCGAGACCCGCGCACCCGGGGTCGTCCGGGAACTCCAGGACCATGGCGCGCATCACCGGGATGCCCTCGGTGTGCGCCTGCCGCGCCGCCTCGTACAGATACGGCATCAGCCGCAGCTTCAGCCGGGTGAAGTGGCGCAGCACCTCGACCGACTCCTCGTCGAAGAGCCACGGCACCCGGTAGGAGGACGAGCCGTGCAGTCTGCTGTGCGAGGACAGCAGCCCGAAGGCGATCCACCGCTTGAACAGGGCCGGGTCCGGGGTGCCCTCGAAGCCGCCGATGTCATGGCTCCAGAAGCCGAAGCCGGAAAGTCCCAGCGAGAGCCCGCCGCGCAGCGATTCGGCCATCGCCTCGTAGGTGGACTCGCAGTCGCCGCCCCAGTGCACCGGGAACCGCTGGCCGCCCGCCGTGGCCGAGCGCGCGAAGACCACCGCCTCGCCCTCCCCGCGGCGCCCGCTCAGCGCCTCGTGGACGGTGCGGTTGTAGAGGTGGGTGTAGTAGTTGTGCATCCGCTCGGGGTCGGAGCCGTCCGCGTAGACCACGTCCAACGGCACGCGCTCGCCGAAGTCGGTCTTGAAGCAGTCCACGCCCATGTCCAGCAGCGCGGTCAGCTTGGCCGCGTACCAGGCGCGGGCCTCGGGGCTGGTGAAGTCCACCAGCGCCATGCCCGGCTGCCACAGGTCCCACTGCCATACGGACCCGTCCGGCCGCTTCAGCAGATACCCGGCCGCCTTGCCCTCGGCGAAGAGCGGGGAGCGCTGGCCGATGTACGGATTGATCCAGACGGAGATCTTGAGGCCCCGCTCGCGCAGCCGGCGCAGCATGCCTTCCGGGTCGGGGAAGACCCGCGGATCCCAGGTGAAGTCGCACCACTGGTACTCGCGCATCCAGAAGCAGTCGAAGTGGAAGACGGACAGCGGCAGCGCGCGCTCCGCCATGCCGTCGACGAAGCCGGTGACGGTCTCCTCGTCGTAGGAGGTGGTGAAGGAGGTGGACAGCCACAGCCCGAAGGACCACGCGGGCGGCAGCGCGGGGCGGCCGGTGAGCGCGGTGTAGCGGCGAAGGATCTCCTTGGGGGTGGGGCCGTGGATGACGTAGTACGTGAGCTCCTGGTCCTCGGCGCTGAACTGGATCCGGGAGACCGCCTCCGAGCCGACCTCGAAGGAGACCCGGCCTGGGTGGTCCACGAAGACGCCGTAGCCCGCGTCGGTGAGGAGGAACGGGATGTTCTTGTACGCCTGCTCGGTGGCGGTGCCGCCGTCGGCGTTCCAGATGTCGACGGCCTGGCCGTTCTTCACCAGCGGGCCGAAGCGCTCGCCGAGGCCGTATACCGAGGTGCCGACCCGCAGCGCGAGCCGTTCGCGCAGGTGGTGGTGGCCGTCGGCGGTCTCCATGATGCCCATGTCCTTGACGCCGCTGCTGGTGAGCGTGTGCCCGGCGGCCTCGAGGTCCATCCGCCAGGGTCCGGTGCGGGCGAAGCGCACCGAGAGCGCGCCCGAGGTGAGCCGGGCCTCCCCGTCGTCACAGCTCACCTCGGCGTCGTACTTCTCGCGGGCGATCTCGAACGACGGGCCGCGCTCCACCCCGCCCGCGAAATGGGTGATC
>NZ_JAAAYH010000602.1:0-4161 GCF_018035285.1 Streptomyces sp. MK37H
CGGCAGCGCCGCACCCAGCTGCGGGCGACCGTCCCGCGCGGCGGAACGTGCCCCGTTGTGGGCAATCGTCCCGCGGGGCGGCACGGGTGGGCACAACCCGGCCACCGGGCCGCACCCGGCGACGAAACCTCAGGGGGCACATCCCGTCCACCGGCCCGCACCCGGAAACGAGACCCCAGGGACACAACCCAGCCACCGGCCCGCACCCGGAAACAAGACCCCAGGGGCACAACCCAGCCACCGGGCCGCGCCCGGGGGGGCAAACCCAAGGGGCCGCGAACGTGGACGGGGCCGCAGGGGGCACCTACATGCGCGGACCCGCAGGTGAAGCCTTCACCTGCGGGTCCACTCGGCAATGCTCAGCGCAGCGATTACGCGGCCTTCGGCGCGTTCACATCGCTCGGCAGCGCCTTCTGCGCAGCCTCCACCAACACCGCGAACGCGTTCGCGTCATTGACCGCGAGGTCCGCCAGAATCTTGCGGTCGACCTCGATGTTCGCGGCCTTCAGACCCTGGATGAAGCGGTTGTACGTCATGCCGTTGGCGCGGGCAGCGGCGTTGATGCGCTGGATCCACAGCTGGCGGAAGTCGCCCTTGCGCTTCTTGCGGTCGTTGTAGTTGTAGACCAGAGAGTGGGTGACCTGCTCCTTGGCCTTGCGGTACAGGCGGGAGCGCTGGCCCCGGTAGCCGCTGGCCTGCTCGAGGATCGCCCGGCGCTTCTTGTGGGCGTTGACTGCCCGCTTGACGCGTGCCACTTGTTTAACTCCTTGTACGGGGCCGCGGGTGACTCACGCGGCCCGGAAACGAATAGGTCCCGGTGGGTCCCGGTCTGGCGCTCGCCGCGCCCCGCCGGAGCGGGGCAGCGGCGTCACTTGCCGAGAAGCTTCTTGATCTTCTTGGCGTCGGCAGGGGCCATCTCGACCTTTCCGGCCAGGCGGCGCGTCAACGTGGACGGCTTGTGCTCGAGAAGGTGGCGGCGACCGGCGCGCTGGCGCACCACCTTGCCGGAGCCGGTGAGCTTGAAGCGCTTGCTGGCACCGCTGTGCGTCTTGTTCTTCGGCATGTCGCCGTTCTCTCCTCGTCGGGGCGCCTCCGAAGCGGCCGGGGCACGGCGGGGGCCGTGGTCCGGCTCGTACGGATGCGTCATGCGTTTCGGTTGGTGTCCGGAGCCGTGCGGCCCCGGGCGGGCGGTCGAGGCTCGCGCCTCTCAATCACGCCTCGGCGGGCTCCTCGGCGGGCTCCTCGACGGACGCGTCCGGGGACTGGTCCAGGTGAGGAACACCCTGGCGCTCCGCCTTGCGGGCGGCCTGCGCCTCACGGGCTTCGGCCATCGCCTCGGTCTTCTTCTTGTGCGGACCGAGAACCATGATCATGTTTCGGCCGTCCTGCTTGGGGTTGGACTCCACGAAGCCCAGCTCCTGGACGTCCTCCGCGAGCCGCTGCAGCAGCCGGTAGCCCAGCTCGGGCCGGGACTGCTCACGGCCACGGAACATGATCGTGATCTTGACCTTGTCGCCCTGCTTGAGGAACCGGACGACGTGACCCTTCTTGGTGTCGTAGTCGTGCGGGTCGATCTTCGGCCGGAGCTTCATCTCCTTGATGACCGTGTGCGCCTGGTTCTTGCGCGCCTCACGGGCCTTCATGGCCGACTCGTATTTGAACTTTCCGTAGTCCATGAGCTTGCAGACCGGCGGACGGGCGTTCGCCGCCACCTCGACCAGGTCGAGGTCGTACTCCTGCGCAAGCTCCAGGGCCTTGGCAAGCGGCACAATGCCGACCTGCTCGCCACTGGGACCGACGAGTCGCACCTCGGGGACGCGAATCCGGTCGTTGATGCGGGGCTCGGCGCTGATGGATCCTCCTCGGTTGCACCACGCGACCGCCTGGCGGACTGCCGCGTAACGTCTCTTAGGTTGAGACCACCGCGTCGTGACGCACAAAACGCCCCGACGGGTACACAGGCGGGGCTCCTCACTGACCGGGAGCACCGCCGCGATATCACCGCGGGGCGCAGCCTGACCGATGACCTGCCAACCATAGGTCGGGAGGTGGGAGCGTGGAGCCTCCACTTGTGGGCCGGACACACAGGTGACCGGCCGGTCGTTTATCTACGATACCAGCACCCAGAGCGGGATGCTCACCCGCCGCGTCCCGGCATCCGCCCGTTCGCCGGGTCCTCGGTCTCTCACTTCGCCCGTCCCTCCCGTTCCTGTGAACTCACCCGCCCCGTGCGTACGGTGCCGGGCGGCCGCCTAGGCTGGGGCACACCGTCCATCAGGAAGTGAGCCCCGACCACCATGAGCGACGCCAACGCCGGGCAGCCGCCGGCCCCCGACTTCGACCGGATGACCCGGGACATCGCGGATGTGCCCGCCGTCGAGGTGATCACCACGGTCGCGGTGCACCTGATGAGCGCCGCCGCGGTCAATCTGGGCCTGGCCGAGGAGGGCCCCCAGCACAAGGACTTGGACGAGGCGCGGAAGCTGATCAACGCTCTGGCGGGGCTGGTCACGGCCAGCGCCACGGAGATCAGCTCCTTCCACGCCGCTCCGCTGCGGGACGGCCTGAAGTCCCTCCAGCTCGCCTTCCGCGAGGCGTCGGTGGTGCCGGACGAGCCGGGGCAGGGGCCCGGCGAGAAGTTCACCGGCCCGGTCTTCGGCTGACCGGCTGCCGTCTTCGCCCGACCGGCTGCCCCCTTACGGCCGGGCCCCCGGCAACGACTCGGGCCGCCTCCGGACCCTCGTCGCTCAGGCCGCCTCCGGGCCCTTGGTCTCCGGACCCTTGGTCTCCGGGCCGCCCGCCTCGGGGCGATGGCCGCCCCGCATCCGTCCCCACGGCCCGGTCGCCGGGGGCGGATGCGCCTCCTCCCGCTCGGCCCGGCCCGCCGGATGGAGATGGGTGAACCGGTGCACCACGGCGGCGAGCACCCCGCCGACCAGCGGTGCCACGATGAACAGCCACAGTTGGCCCAGCGCATCGCCGCCCGCGAAGATCGCGGGGCCGAAGCTGCGCGCCGGATTGACCGAGGCCCAGGTCAGCGGGATGCCGATCAGGTTGACCGCGGCGAGGGCGAGGCCCACCGGGACCGGTTCGGCGCCGACCATCGGCACCGCGTGGGTCACCGTGAGGAAGACGAAGACCAGCAGGAAGGTCAGCAGCACCTCGGCGAGGAAGGCCCCGCCCGCGCCCATGCCCACGGGTGAGCGGCCGCCGTAGCCGTTGCTGCCGAAGGCGCCGGCCGTCTGGAGCCGGGGCACCTGGTTGGCGAGCAGGAACAGGATCGCCGCGCCCACGATCGCGCCGACGAACTGCGCGACCCAGTACTGGACGGCCCTACGGATGTCGATGCGCCTGGCCAGCAGCACACCGAGGGTCACCGCCGGGTTGATGTGGCAGCCCGAGATGCGTCCGAACGCGAAGGCGATCGCGATCAGCGTGAAGCCGAAGGCGAGCGAGATCCCGAGGGCGTTGATGTAGTCGCCCGCCAGGACCAGCGAACCGACTCCGAAGAGGACCAGCATCGCGGTCCCGATGAACTCCGCTACGACCGTTCTCGTCTCCATGGCGCTCTCCTCACGCAGATTCCGACCGCCAGTCGCCTAAGCATTGTGGGCGGAATCGGGAGGATTCGCCTGTTGGTCCGAATAGGGAGGGCCGGGCCCCGACCCTCAGCGGCTGAAGAGCGGCTCGCCGGGGACCCGCGCGTCCGGCGGCAGCAGTGCCAGGGTCAGCCCGCGCACCAGCCGCGCCCGCAGCACCTCGTCGGCGGCCAGGGCGCCCGCCACCCGGTGCGCCGTCTCGCGCGCGGGCGCCTCCGGCGTCAGGGCGAGCGCGAGCATCCCGTCGGCGTCCGCCGCCGGGGCCAGATGGGCCCGGAGCACCTCCGGCTCGGCGGCCAGCACGGTGCGCACCGCCTCGGTCACGGCCGGGTCGGCGAGCGGATCGGCGCTGGTCCGCCCCTCGGCGAGGGCCAGCAGGGCGGGGCCGGTCAGCTGGTACGGCACCGGGCCCGCGAGGTCCAGGACCAGGGTGTCCGCCTTCTCATGGGCGGTGGCCTCCAGCGCCTGACGCAGCGGTACGGCCACGGGCCGGGCGTCCGGGCGCCAGCGGGCCAGCGTCTCGAGCGAGGTGAACGCGGGCAGCGCGCGCCTGCCGTCGGGG
>NZ_JAAAYH010000603.1:0-4152 GCF_018035285.1 Streptomyces sp. MK37H
CAAGGGCTCCGCCCCTGGACCCCGAGGTCTGTGCCAGAGCCCAGCCACGCAGCCGCATATCGATGCCGCGGGAAGGCGAGCAGCCCGCCGACCGCGCCTGTCACAGGGGGTCTCCCCTGGACCCCGGGGCCTGGGGCGGAGCCCCGCCACACGGCGGAGCCGCATATCGATACCGCGGGAAGGGGCGAGGCCCCGGTCGGGGTCTGGGGCAGAGCCCCGGCCCGGGAGCCTGAGGCGAAGCCCCAACCCGAGGTCTGGGGCAGAGCCCCGGCCCGGCGCCTGGGGCAGAGCCCCGGCCCGAGGTCTGGGGCGAAGCCCCGGTCCGGCGACTGGGGCAGAGCCCCGGCCCGGGAGCCTGGGGCAGAGCCCCAGTCCGGGGTCTGGGGCAGAGCCCCGGCTCGGGAGCCTGGGGCAAAGCCCCGGGTCCGGCGACTGGGGCAGAGCCCCCACGGGGCGGAGCCGCATATCGATGCTGCCGGGAAGGGGCGGGGAGGGGAACACAGCCCGCCGCAGGCGTTACGAGCCCTCGGATACCCCCAGGCCCCGTCGGCGGCCGACTTCTCGGTGCCGGGCGGTGGGTTCAGGACTCGTGGTGCGGGGCCGCCGTCGCGTCTTCCGCCACCGGCTTGCCGGTCAGGGCCGCCAGGCTGCCGCGCACATGCTCCAGATGCGCCTTGAGCTCCTCGCGCCGCTCCACATGCTCGCGCAGCGTCCGCTCCGTCTCCCGCGCCAGCCGCTCCTCCCGGGCCCGCGCCTGGGCGATGATCTCCGCCGCCTGCGCCTGCGCGTCCTCCTGCCGCAGCCGCGCGGCCTGCTCGGCCATCCCGTACTCCCGCTTGGCGTCGGCGAGCCCCGCCTGGGCGTACTCCTCCAGCTGGGCCAGCCGGGCCGTCATCGCGTTGTCCCGCTCGGCCAGTTCGCGGCCCGCCGCCTCCCACCGCTCGGCGTGCTCCCGCTCCTGCTCGGCCAGGATCCCGGCGGTGCGCTGCCGCATCTCCTTCAGCTCCGCCAGCGCCTGGGTCCGCCACTCCTTGGCGTCCTGGCGCGAGACGGCCCGCAGCTCGTCCACATCCACCTGGGCCGACTCCAAGGTGTCGCGCGCCGCCACCTCGGCGGCCTCGCGGACCAGCTCGGCCTCGTCGCGGGCGGCGTCCCGCACCCTACGGGCCACGGCCTGTGCGGCCTCCCACTCCTCCTGCGCCGTCGCCTCGGCCGCCGCCCGCAGACAGACGACCTCCTCCTCGGCGGCCATGAGGATCAGCTGGGCCCGGTCGCCGAGGGACTCATAGGTCTGGGGGGCCAGTTGGGAGATCACCTCGCGCAGCCGCTCCGCCTCGGCCGTCAGCTCATTGGCCAGCACGGTGAGGCGCGCGGCGCGCTCCCACGCCGCGTCCCGCGCTTCGGACAGCTCGGCCACATAGCGGTCGACCTGCGCGGGACGGTAGCCACGGCCCCGTCCGCCGACGATGGTGAAGCCATGACGTGACACCGATGCGCCCATCCTTGGAACCCCTTTTGTCCGGTATGCAACGCGCTTCGGCGCACATCTTTATAGATGGCCTCTCATCCCCATAACGCGACACTCCGCCCATATCCGCGGCCGGGAGCGCCGCCGGTGACAACAACGACGAGGCGCCCGCCCCCGTCACGGGGGTCGGGCGCCTCGATCGCCATTCGTTCTTCGGTCGCGCGGTTCGTCCGGTGGCGCGTGGTCAGGGCCGCGCGGGCGGACTCACAACGGGCTTACAGCAGGCCGTCCCACATCTGCTCCAGCAGCACGGCCCACCAGTTGTCCGGCGTGGACAGCGCCGCCGGATCCAGACCCGCGAGCTGCGCCTGGAAGTCCACGGTCCAACGGCCCGCCTGGTCCGGCGTCAGCCCGTACCGCAGCCGCCACATCCGGCCCAGCAGCGCCATGCACCGCACGAACTCCGGCAGCCCGGTGTTCACGAACTGCGGCGGGGTCGGCTGGGGCGTCGCCTCCAGCGGCACCGCCACGATGTTCGCCGTGCCGTACTGCACACACAGCTGACGGCCGAAGTCATTGCCCATGACCAGGTACGAACCCGCGTCCGGCGCGGACTGGACCCCGCGCTCCGCCGCCAGCTCCGCCAGCGTCGGCACCGGGCGGCCCGCCTGGGCCTGCGCCCAGAAGAACGGACCGAAGTCCAGCGGCAGCCCCGCCCATACCAGCGTCTGCGCCACCACCTCGGGAACGCCCATCCGCGACACCGCGCGCTGGTCAAAGCGGACGATGCCCTGCGGCCCGAACGCCTGGCCCAGCTCGTGCGCCAGCCCCTCCGGCGGCACCGGCGGAATCGGCTGCACCTGGCTGGGGTGCGGCAGCGGCACCCGGTTCGGCGCCGGACGCGCCGGGCCGTCCGCCACCTGGTGCAGCTCGCCCTGGTGCTCCAGCAGATGCCGTACGCCCTGCTGCCGGGTGGCGTGATCGCGCCCGTACGGAGCGGTGTGGCTGATCCGCACCTGCGGCCAGCTCTCCCGGATCATCCGGGCGCAGTAGCCGCCGGGCAGATCACAGGACTCCAGCTCGGTGTGGAGCTCCAGCACCTGCTGCGGCGGGACGTTCATCGCCCGCAGCTCATGCAGGATCTGCCACTCCGGATGCGGGGTCCCGGGCGCCGAACGGCGGATCAGCTGCTGCTCCGAGCCGTCCTGGGCGCGGTAGCGCAGCACCGCCATATAGCCCGGGCCCACGGTCGGCTGACCGGGGGGCGGCGGCGGATACGCATAGCCGGGCTGCGGCGCCATCCCCGGCGCGGGCGCGCCCGGAGGCGGCGCCAGCCCCTGAGCGGGAGCGCCGGCGGGCGGAGGCATACCGGGGGCGCCGGGCGTGCCAGGGGCGCCGGGGCCGCCCGGGTACGGCGGCCCGGCCGCGCCCGGCGGGGGCGGCGGCGTGGGCGGACCACCCGCACCGGGGACACCGGGTGGGCCAGGCGGCTGCGGGCCGGACGGGGCACCCTGGCCCGGAGCGCCGGGCGCGCCGGGAGGCTGCGGGGCGCCGGGGGTCTGGCCACCGGGCGCACCCGGACCACCGGCAAGCATCGTCGCGGCGGCGTGCACACCGCCACCGGGCGCACCCGGAGCACCGGGCGGAGGCGGCGTCTGGCCGCCACCCTGACCACCAGGAGCACCGGGGGCGCCATGGGCGCCGGGCGCACCGGGAGGGCCGGGAGGCTGCGGGGTGCCCGGAGGCGGGTTCTGTCCGGGCGCGCCCGGACCACTCGCGAGCATCGTCGCGGCAGCGTGCATCCCACCACCGGGCGTACCCGGAGCACCAGGCGGAGGCGGCGTCTCGCCACCACCCTGACCACCAGGGGCGCCAGGGGTACCGGGGGCACCAGGAGCGCCCGGCGCACCGGGAGGACCAGGCGGCTGCTGGGCGCCGCCGAGGCTGTCCGAGTCGAGCTGCGAGACCAGCTGCGTCGGTACGTACCCCCCGGCCGGAGCGCCGGGGGCACCGGGTCCGGACGGCGCGGGCGGCGGAGGCGTGGAGTCCGCACCCGGCCGGGCGCCGGGCGCACCCGGCGTCCCCGGAGCACCGGGCGGCGGGGGCGTCGGACCGCCGCCCGCCTTACGGGTGGCGGCGTCCGCGATGTCGCTGGCGTTGGGATCGGCACCCGGACCGGCACCGGGGCCGCCCTGCTGCCCGGGGAAGTCGAGGGACGGGGCGATGGCCGTGGGCGGCAGCGCGCTGCCGCCGGACATCAATTCGGTCTTGGCGTCCGGGCGTATGCCCGGCGCCGGAGTGTCCTCGTCGTCGGAGCCCGCGAGCGGCGGGGCGAAGACCGTGGCGGGCGGGGCGACCGAGCGGTCGTCGTCATCGTCGCCCTTGATGTCCGTACCGGCCCACGGCGTACCGCCGCCGGGCGTGGCCGCGTTGTCGGCCTGGCCCCCCGAGGAGGGCGTACCGGCGCCCGGCGCGGGCGGGGCCCACGGGCTGCCCCCACCGGGCGGGGGCGGAGGCGGCGCGTTCCGCCAGCCCTCACCGCCGGACGGGGAACCGGGCGCGGAAGGAGCGCCGGGCGCGGAAGGAGCACCCGGCGTGGAAGGGGCACCCGGCGCGGGCGGGCCGTCCTGCGGCCGGTCGCCCGTGAGCGGCCGCGCGACACCGTCCGACGGCCAGTCGTCCAC
>NZ_JAAAYH010000604.1:0-4150 GCF_018035285.1 Streptomyces sp. MK37H
ACCATGTAAGGAGGCCGCTGACGCCCGGCGCCGCGAGCGCACCCCCGCCCGCTCACGGCACCGGACTTCTCATTGCCCCGCCCGGCGTCGTGGAGGCGCGTGCGAACTGCGCTGGTGGTGGAGAAGTGCAGTGTGCTCATTTCGCGCCCCCCGTCGATGGAGCCTGGTCGGTCTGGCTTCTGGCTGCCCCGGCCGGTGGTGTTCCGCCCGGTGCACAGAAGACTTTGCCGGGCCAGTTTCATGGGGGTGTCTGCCGACTGTCACAGGCTCGTCACAGGCGATCGGACCGATAAACCCCTGACGGTCGAACTACAGGCCCCTTGTAGGCCAGAATGACCAACGTGCCTTTCCTGTTGCTGATCGAGGACGACGACGCCATCCGCACGGCCCTCGAACTCTCGCTGTCTCGCCAGGGCCACCGTGTGGCGACCGCGGCGACGGGCGAGGACGGCCTGAAACTGCTGCGTGAGCAGCGGCCGGATCTGATCGTGCTCGATGTGATGCTGCCCGGGATCGACGGCTTCGAGGTGTGCCGCCGGATCCGCCGTACCGACCAGTTGCCGATCATCCTGCTGACCGCGCGCAGCGATGACATCGACGTCGTGGTCGGCCTGGAGTCCGGTGCCGACGACTATGTGGTCAAACCCGTCCAGGGCCGGGTGCTGGACGCCCGGATCCGCGCGGTGCTGCGGCGCGGGGAGCGGGAGGCCAATGACTCCGCGGCCTTCGGCAATCTGCTGATCGACCGCGCGGCCATGACGGTCACCAAGAACGGCGAGGATCTCCAGCTCACCCCCACTGAGCTGCGGCTTCTGCTGGAGCTCAGCCGCCGTCCGGGGCAGGCGCTGTCCCGGCAGCAGCTGTTGCGGCTGGTGTGGGAGCACGACTACCTCGGGGACTCGCGGCTGGTCGACGCATGCGTACAGCGGCTGCGCGCGAAGGTGGAGGACGTGCCGTCGTCACCGACGCTGATCCGTACGGTGCGTGGTGTCGGGTACCGGCTGGACACGCCACAGTGAGCGACGCACGTGCGGCCGCCGGACCGCGGACGACTGCGATGCCCGCACCCTCGCCGCACGGGCGGAGAAGCGAACGGATCAGCGCAGTGAGCGACGCACGTGCGGCCGCCGGACCGCGGACGACTGCGATGCCCGCACCCTCGCCGCACGGGCGGAGAAGCGAACGGATCAGCGCGGTGAGCGATATGTGCGTCGCACACGGGGGCGGAGAAGTACGGAATTGAGCGCAGTGAGCGACGAGCCCGGTCGAGCCCGGGGCTGGGCCGCGGGGCTCTTGCGGTGGTTCAGCCTCCGGCTACGGCTGATGCTGGTCTTCGGCCTGGTGGCGCTGACCGCCGCCGTGTCCGCGTCCGCCATCGCGTACTGGCTGAACCGGGACGCGGTGCTGACCCGTACCCAGGACGCGGCGCTGGACGAGTTCCGCAAGTCGCTGAAGGACGACACCGACCCGTTGCCCTCCCTCCCCACCTGTTCCGAATTGCGGGAGGCGGCGGGTCGTATGGCGGACAACACCCAGAAGTACGAGGTGCTGCTGATCACCCGGACGAAGGACGCCGGAAGCTGCCCGGCGGCCTCGGACAAGGATCTGTTCACCCTCGATGCGGTGCCCTCCTCGCTGCGGCGCGCGGTGGACCAGAAGCGCCCGGTGGGCAAGGGGAACACCGCCCCGTACCACCTCTACTGGCAGCGGATCACGCTGGACGGCACCCCGTACCTGGTCGGCGGGGCCAAGGTGAACGGCGGCGGGCCGACCGGCTACATGCTCAAGTCCCTGGACACCGAGCGCCAGGATCTGAACTCCCTGGCCTGGTCGCTGGGGATCGCCACCGGGCTCGCGCTGATCGGCGCCGCGCTGCTGGCGCAGGCCGCCGCGGCCACGGTGCTGCGGCCGGTGCAGCGGCTCGGGGAGGCGGCGCACCGGCTGGGCGAGGGGCATCTCGACACCCGGCTGCAGGTCTCCGGCTCCGATGAGCTGGCCAATCTCTCCCACACCTTCAACCGGGCCGCGGAGCGGCTGCAGAAGCGGGTGGCGGAGCTGTCGGCGCGGGAGGCGTCCAGTCGGCGCTTCGTCGCGGACATGTCGCATGAGCTGCGGACCCCGCTCACCGCGATCACGGCCGTCACGGAGGTGCTGGAGGAGGAGGCCGACTCGCTCGACCCGATGATCGCTCCGGCGGTGCAGCTGGTGGTGAGCGAGACCCGGCGGCTGAACGACCTGGTGGAGAACCTGATGGAGGTGACCCGCTTCGACGCGGGCACCGCCCGGCTGGTGCTCGACGATGTCGATGTCGCCGACCAGGTGACGGCGTGCATCGACGCCCGCGCCTGGCTGGACGCGGTGGAGCTGGACGCGGCGCGCGGGATCGTGGCCCGGCTGGACCCCCGGCGGCTGGATGTGATCCTGGCGAATCTGATCGGGAACGCGCTCAAGCACGGCGGCTCGCCGGTGCGGGTCTCGGTGCGCACCGAAGGCGATGAGCTGCTGATCAAGGTCCGGGACCACGGTCCGGGCATCCCCGAGGATGTGCTGCCGCATGTCTTCGACCGCTTCTACAAGGCGAGCGCGTCCCGCCCCCGCTCGGAGGGCAGCGGACTCGGGCTGTCGATCGCGATGGAGAACGCGCATATCCACGGCGGCGACATCAGCGCCGCGAACTCGCCGGAGGGCGGGGCGGTCTTCACACTGCGGCTGCCGATGGACACCTCCCGGATCGCCTCCGACGAGGCCGAGGACGAGCGCGACCGCGACCGCGACCGCGACGGCTCCGCCGGGGGCGAGCGCGACGGCGGCGGGGCCAAGGGCAAAGGGAAAGGCAAGGGCACGGGCACGGGCACGGGCCGGGACGAGGAGGGCAGGCCATGAGCGCGCGCTGGACCCGGTCGGCCGCCCTCCTGCTGACCGGCGCGGTCGCGCTGCTGGCGGCCGGGTGCGGGATACGGGGCACCTCGGTGCCGGTGGACGCCGGGGCCGCGCCCTCGCGGGCGTCCTGCCGGGCGCCGGAGTCGGAGCGGGCCGCCGAGGGGATGGGCCGGGTCTCCGTACGGATCTATCTGCTGTGCTCCTCGCGGATCCTGTCGGTGAGCAGGACCACCCGGCAGGGCGACGAGAAGACGGCCCGGGAGCCGGTGCGGGTCGCCCGGGCGCTGCTGGAGCAGCTGCGGCTGCCGCCGACGGCGGCCGAGGTGTCGGCCGGGTTCTCCACGGCGGTCGAGGACTGGGTGGAGATCTCCGGTCCGGCCAAGGGCGACCCGGACAGCGCGCTGCGGCTGAACCGGCCGCCGGAGGAGATCCAGTCGCTGGCGCTCGCCCAGATCGTCTGCACCTTCGCGGACACCACGGTGGCCGGTGACGACGGCAAGGTGGTGCTCGGCGGCCCGGACAGCCAGCGGGATCCGCTGAAGGCGTACCAGTGCACCGAGGAGATGCGCCGCAATCCGATGATCGCGGTCAATTCCGGGGTCCTGGTGTCCTGAACCCCGCGGTTTCTGGTGTCCTGAACCCCGCCGTTTCCGGTGTCCTGAACTCTCGGGTCCCGGTGTGCTGATCTCCGGGGCCCGGTGTCCTGATTCGTTACCTGTCGGTACCGCCCCGTCCCAGGTCGGCGACTTGTCGGTAACAAGGTGCTGACCAGCGGGGTGGGTGCGGAACCGCGACCCCCGCGTGCGGCGTCCTGATTTTCGTGCAGGGTCCTTTCGGCCGCAGGGCCGCCTTCCGCTACCGCGTCGCGGGCTTCGTGCTCCTCGTGGCACACCTCTCGTTCGTCTGCTGGCTGACCCTGCGACCGGTGAACGTCCCCTGGGTGTCCGCGGCGACCCTCGAACCACTGGCCACCATCCGCGCCGATCTGGCGCTCAGCCCCTGGTCGGCCGCCCGTTCCATCGGGGGCGGGCTGCTGCTGCTCGCGCCGCTGGGGGTGCTGCTGCCGCTGGCCGGGGGCCGGGTGGAGGCGTATCCGCTGGCCTCGCTGGTCCGTACGGCCTTCACGGGGGCGATGGTGGCCATGGGGTTCGCGCTGCTGCGCAGCGAGGTGACCGGGCAGATCATGAACGTGGACGCGGTGCTGCTGAACACCGTCGGGGTCGCCCTCGCGCATGTGCTGGTGGTGCCCGCCGTACGGGCGTGGCTCCGC
>NZ_JAAAYH010000605.1:0-4134 GCF_018035285.1 Streptomyces sp. MK37H
CGGCATCGCCTTCGACCTGGCCGCCCCGCCCGGCTACACCGCCTCGCCGTTCTTCGCCGCCGCCCCCTTGGTCGCCGCGGCGCTCTTACCGTTGCGTCAGACCATCGTCACGGCCGTCGTCGCCGTCCTCACCACCTGTCTGCTGGCGGAGTTGCACGGGGTGAGGGACCCGACCCAGGCGGCCACCGAGATCATCACGGTGGCGACCGTGACCGTGCTGGCGGTGGTGATCAACCGCGTCGTACGCCGCAGCTACCACCGGCTCGCCTCGGCGCGCGGTGTCGCGGAGGCGGCCCAGCGCGCCGTCCTGCCCGCTCCGCCCGCCCGGCTCGCCGGGCTGGAGATCGCCGCGCGCTACGTACCGGCGGAGAAGTACGCGGCGATCGGCGGTGACCTGTACGCGGTCCAGGACACCCCGCACGGCGTACGGCTGACCGTCGGAGACGTACGCGGCAAGGGGCTGGGGGCCGTGGAGGTCGTGGCGATCCTCCTGGGCTGCTTCCGGGAGGCGGCGGAGCAGGAGACGACCCTGGAGGCGCTCGTGGGCCGCCTGGAGCGGGCGCTGCAGCGCGAGGGCGCCCGGCGGGCCGACCTGGAGGTGGTCGAGGGATTCACGACGGCCGTGGTGGCCGAAATTCCGCGCGGCGACTCCACCCTGCGGCTGATCAACCGCGGCCATCCGGCGCCGCTGCTCCTGGAGGAGGACGGCGCGGTGCGCGCCCTGGACCCGGAGGCGTCGGCGCTGCCGGTGGGGATGGGGGAGTTGGCGGGCTGGCCGGACCGGGTGATGGAGCTGGCGTTCGCGGAGGGGGAGACGCTGCTGCTGTTCACGGACGGGGTGACGGAGGCCCGGGACCGCCATGGCGAGTTCTATGACCCGGAGGAGCGGCTGCGCGGCCGCCGCTTCGCCGGTCCGCAGGAGCTGCTGGACGCCTTGGTGGCCGATGTCGAGCGCCATACGGGTGGCGGGACGCCGGACGACATGGCGCTGCTGGCGGTACGTAGGACCCCGGCCCGCGGCAACGGGCGGGGCAACGGGCGGGGCAACTGTGGGGGGAGCGACAGGCCGAACCCCACGCCGTCGTAGCCGACCAACGACCAACCAACCGCACCGCACCGCGCCGCACACCGTGCGTAATCGACCGAGCCCCCTCCGCATAACAATTGACGCACGATCGATCCGTATGCGGTTTTGCCAAGTCTTGCCCAGTACGTCGACTCGCCCCCATCTGTCCCCTCTTGAGCGCTAAGTTCATGCCAAAGGTGCGCGGATTCCTCGGAACAGCTTGGAATCACATCGCGCTCTCTATTAACGTTCGATAACGCAGCGCGGTCGTCACAACCGTCGCAAGGGCGGCACCGTGCGCCGTCGCCGAATCCCGTACGCACTGCGGCAGCACCGCACCACCAGCAGCACCAAGGGAACCGGGGAACCAACAACCTTGGGGTGAATCGGGTCGAACCTGACCCGTAGGAGACCTTCCTGCTCCGAACCCGTCAGCTAACCCGGTAGGCGAGAGGGAAGGAAAGGAGTGCGCCTCCGTGGCGTCCAACAGGTCTGTCCTGGACGAGGCCCCGTATCGCACACGGGGAGGCGGTTTGGGGACCGCCACCGCCTACGGCCCCGGCTTCGACGCCGGCGGTGGGATGAGCTCAGGGGACGGCCGATTCGCCCCCGACGACCCTTACGCGTTCGGCCCCGACGACCGCTACGCGGATGAGGGCGCCTCCGAGGGCCCGGGTGCCGGATTCGAGGCCGAGACCTGGGAGGAGTGGAACCCCACCGAGGAGTCCATCGCTCCCGTACGCGGCCGGCACCGCGTGGCCAAGCAGCGGGGCGGAACCATGGCGCGCAGCGGCGCCGTCCTCGGGGTCGGCGTGATCGCGGCGGTCGGTGCGGGCGGTATGGCCAGCGCCAAGGACCGTCCCGCGCTCCCCATATCCATGCCGGACCTCGGCCATGTCGCCGATGAGGTCAAGGCCGGCCTGCCCGCCGCGAAGGACCTGCCGGGCATCGGCTCCTGGGCGTCGGACGACAGCAGTGGCGCGCAGACCGCCGCCGCCCCGCTCTCCCAGGCCGGTCTGACCACCGAGGACGAGCAGCGCGGCACCACCGACGCCGGCGAGGCGCTCCGCGCCCGCATCCTCCAGCAGGCCGAGAACCAGCAGAACGCGGCGGACGAGGACAGCCGCACCGCTGCGGCGCAGGCCGCCGCCAAGGACGCCAGGGCCGCCGCGGCCAAGGCCGCCGACCAGGCCGCGGAGGCGGCCGCCAAGCGGAAGGCCAAGGCCGAGGCGGAGAAGAAGGCCGCCGAGCAGCGGGCGAAGGAGGCGGCGGAGAAGAAGGCCGCGGCCGAGCGCCAGGCCAAGCTCGCCGCCGCGTACACCCTCCCCGTCGGCTCGTACACCCTGACCGCCAGCTTCGGCCAGGCGGGCGACATGTGGTCGGCCGACCACACCGGCCAGGACTTCGCCGCCCCGACCGGCACCCCGGTCAAGGCGCTGCACGGCGGCACCATCACCCAGGCGGGCTGGGCCGGTTCGTACGGCTACCGCATCGTGCTGACCCTGAGCGACGGCACCGAGCTCTGGTTCTGCCACCTGTCCTCGATGGTGGTCACCTCCGGCAAGGTGTCGACGGGCGACGTCATCGCCCGCGTCGGCGCCACCGGCAATGTGACCGGCCCGCACCTCCACCTCGAGGTCCGGCCGGGCGGCGGCTCGCCGATCGACCCGATGCCCTGGCTGCGCCAGCACGGGCTGAACCCCTGATACCCCGGCGGCCCTGGCGCTCTCTCCCCCCTTGACGCCAGGGCCGCCGGTTTACGTCCCGGCGGGGCTTTACGTCCCGACAGGGCTTTACCTCCCGACAGGCCGACCTTCACGAACGCACGCCGGAACAACCCCGTCCGGCCAACCGTTGTAAAGACGTATGGCTGACAACACACAGAAGATCGGTGATCTGTCCGTTTTCCCGCTCTCCCTCGGTGGGAACGTCTTCGGCTGGACCGCGAACGAGGCCGAGTCCTTCCGGGTGCTCGACGCCTATGTGGCGGCGGGCGGCAACTTCATCGACACCGCCGATGTCTACTCCGCCTGGGTACCGGGCAACGAGGGCGGCGAGTCCGAGACCATCCTCGGCAACTGGTTCGCCTCCCGCGGCAACCGCTCCGACATCGTCCTCGCCACCAAGGTGGGCGGCGGCGCCCCGGAGCCGCGCGGGCTGACCTCGTCCGCCATCAAATCGGGCGTCGAGGAGTCCCTCCAGAGGCTGCGCACCGACTACATCGACCTCTACTACACCCACTACGACGACCCGTCGGTGCCGGTGGAGGAGATCATCACCACCCTGGACGAGCTGGTCAGGGAGGGCAAGGTGCGCGAGATCGCCGCGTCCAACGTCGGCGCGGACCGCCTGGAGGCCCAGCTGACCTTCTCCACCCGGGAGAACCTGGCCCGCTACGTCGCCCTCCAGCCGCACTACAACCTGGTCTCGCGCGACACCTTCGAGGGCGAGCTGTCCGAGGTCGCCGCCCGCCACGACCTGGCGACGATCCCGTACTACTCCCTGGCGTCCGGCTTCCTCACCGGCAAGTACCGCCCGGGCACCGCGGTCGACAGCCCCCGCTCCACGGGCGCGGCCAAGCACCTGGAGACCGAGCGCGGCCAGAAGGTCCTCGCCGCCCTGGACGACGTCGCCGCCAACCACCGCACCGAGCCCGCCACGGTCGCCCTGGCCTGGCTCCTCGCCCAGCCCACAGTCGTGGCCCCCCTGGCCAGCGCCAGCTCCACCGACCAGCTCCCCGCCCTCCTGGCCTCGGTCGACCTCAAGCTGACCCAGCCGGAACTGGACCTGCTGACGTCGGCGTCGGACTGAGCGGAAGCCGGCGGGCCGGGCTACGCCGCAGGACTGAGCCAAAGACGGCGGGACGGGGGCGAACCGCCCGGCGGGCGGTAAGACGGCGGGCGGTCAACAAGCCCCGCCCGCCGAAGTCACCCATACGCCTGAGGACCCCTGCACCCCTCTACCGCCGATCGGCAAGGGCCCAGGACGCGAGGGCGACGCCACCGGCGACGGCGAAGACGGACGGCCAGGCCCCAATCTTCTTCGCCAGCGGATGCGACCCGGCGAAC
>NZ_JAAAYH010000606.1:0-4126 GCF_018035285.1 Streptomyces sp. MK37H
GGGCGGTCTGCCCAAGCGCCGCCGCCGGCAGGCCGCCGCCACCCCGCCGCCCGGCGACTGGACCACCGGCGCCGGGCAGACCGGCGCCGCCGACCCCGACACGGGCGCGTTCCGTGTGCGGTCGGCGAAGGAAACCGCTTCGCGGATGGGCGCGTTCGCCCGCGGCACCCGCTCCGGCCGTTCCGCCACCCAGGACTCCGCCCCTCACCATGACGAAGGGAATCGCCAGGCATGAACGACCATCTCAACAACGAGCTCGGCTGGATGCTCGACGAGGTCGTCAAGATGCCGGAGGCGCGGCACGCGATCCTGCTCTCCGCGGACGGGATGCTCCGGGCACACTCCCAGGGCATCGCGCGCGACGAGGCCGAGCGCCAGGCCGCCGCACTCTCCGGGCTGCAGTCGATCAGCCGCTCCACCTCCGAGTTCTGTGATCCGCACGAGACGCCCTGGCAGCAGACGCTCGTCGAGTTCGTCGGCGGGTACGTCTTCCTGATCGCAGCCGGGCCCGGTGCGTATCTGGCGGTCTCGGCCACCGAGGCCGTGGACATGGAGGCGGTCAGCTACCGGATGCAGAAACTCGTCGACCGGCTCGGCAAGGAGCTCACCAGCCCGCCGAGGCAGGGCCTCCCGCGGCAGGGGATCGGCAGCCACGCATGAGCCCGGGGAGGCGCGAACGAGGATTGGTACGGCCGTATGTCGTGACCGACGGCCGTGCCTACCCGACTCGTAACACCTTCGACCTGGTGACCCTGGTCATGGCCCACCCCGACCGGCCGCTCACCGGGCTCAGCCCGGAGAAGCGGCGGGTCATGGAGCTGTGCCTGGGCGGGGCGCTCTCGGTGGCCGAGGTCGCCGGGTATCTGGAGCTGCCCGTCAGCGTCACCAAGGTCCTGCTCGGCGACCTCGTGG
Organism: Streptomyces sp. MK37H; assembly: GCF_018035285.1. Classification (NCBI taxonomy): domain Bacteria; kingdom Bacillati; phylum Actinomycetota; class Actinomycetes; order Kitasatosporales; family Streptomycetaceae; genus Streptomyces; species Streptomyces sp. MK37H. The sequence goes on from NZ_JAAAYH010000606.1 coordinate 913, forward strand.
ACAGCGGCCACATCAGCGCGCGGGCCCCCATCCCGCCCGCCGAACTCCCCGAGGTCCAGCTGCTCCAGGAGGTGCTCGATGGACTCCGCGCTCGTCTCTGACCAGGCGGCCTATCTCCCGGCCACGGTACGGGTGGCGGCGAAGATCCTGGTCGTCGGGCACTTCGCGGTCGGCAAGACGACCTATGTGAGCTCGTTGTCCGAGATCCGGCCGCTGCGCACCGAGGAGACGATGACCGAGGCCGGTGCGCTCACCGACGATCTGCGGGGCACCGAGGACAAGACGACCACCACCGTCGCCATGGACTTCGGCCGGCTCACCCTCAGCGAGTCCCTGGTGCTCTATCTGTTCGGTACGCCGGGGCAGCAGCGCTTCACCCGGCTGTGGCGGGACATGACGCTCGGGGCGCTGGGCGCGCTGGTGCTGGCCGACACCCGGCGGCTGGAGCAGTCCTTCCCGGTGATGGCCGTCCTGGAGGAGCACGGACTGCCGTACGCCGTCGCCGTCAACCACTTCGAGGGCGCTCCCCGCTTCGCCGAGCCGGAGGTCCGGGAGGCCCTCGATCTGCTTCCGGAGACGCCCCTGGTGACCTGCGACGCCCGGGACCGGATCTCCTCCACTCATGCGCTGATCGCCCTCGTCCAGTACCTACAGGCCCGCCAGACCCGTAGTTCTCAGGAGATTGTGTGACCAACAGTCCAGCCGCCGGACCCGTTCCACCACCCGGCTGCCCCGCGCACGCCGCCCCCGCCGAGGCCGGGGGCGCCACCGGGTCCCGCGCGGCCGTACCGATGTACGGTCCCGAGTTCGCCGACGACCCGCACGGTGCCTATGCGCGGATGCGCGCCACCTTCGGGCCGATCGCACCGGTCGAGCTCTCGCCGGGGGTGTACGCCTCGCTGGTCACCAGCTATCAGCTCGGCCTGGAGATCCTGCGCGACACCGAGCGGTTCGCCAAGGACCCGCGCGCCTGGCGGGCGATGCAGGACGGCACTGTGGGGCTGGACAACCCGGTCGCGCCGATGATGATGTACCGGCCGAACGCGCTGTTCAGCGACGGGGAGGCACATGCCCGGCTGCGCGGGGCGATCACCGACAGCCTGGACCGGGTGGATCCGCACGCCCTCAGCGAGTACGTCGAGCGCAGCGCGGAGACGCTGATCGACGCCTTCGCCTCCCGGGGCCAGGCCGATCTGATCACCGAGTACGCGTCGGTGCTCCCGCTGCTGGTCTTCAACCAGCTCTTCGGCGCCCGCCCGGCGGACGGGCCGAAGCTGGTCGAGACGATGATGAAGCTCTTCGACAGCGGCGAGGACGCGGCGGCGGCCAACGACGAGCTGCTCCGGTGGATCTCCGGCCTGCTGGCGGAGAAGCGCCAGCAGCTCGCCGCCGACGTCACCTCCTGGCTGATCGCGCATCCATCGCAGCTCTCCGACGAAGAGCTGACGCAGCAGATGATCCTGCTGATGGCGGCCGGTACCGACCCCGAGCAGAACCTGATCGCCAACGCGCTGCGGCTGCTGCTGTCGGACGACCGCTTCGCCGGTGAGCTGTCCGGCGGCAGCATGCCCGTCCAGGACGCCCTGGACGAGGTGCTCTGGAACGATCCGCCGATGGCCAACTACGGCACCCGCTTCCCCCGGTACGACTGCGAGGTGGCGGGCGTACGGCTGCGCAAGGGCGACCCGGTGCTCATCAGCTACGCGGCGGCCAACCACGAGGCCGCCCTGGCCTCCGACCGCCGTTCCGGCAACCGGGCCCATCTGGCCTGGAGCGCGGGCGCCCACCGCTGCCCCGCCGAGCGGCCCGCCCGGGTGATCGCCTCCGTGGCCATCGAGCGGCTCCTGGACCGCCTCCCGGACATGGAACTCGCGGTCCCCGCCGAGCGGCTGACCTGGCGGACCGGCCCCTTCCACCGTGCCCTGGCCGCCCTGCCGGTGCGCTTCCCCGCCCAGGCGGCGGCTCAGGCCGAGCCGTTCGCGGCGTCCGTGTCCAAGTCGGTCCCATTCGACGAGAGCCCTGGAGGCAGCCAGTGGAACCCCGTCCTATCGTCCTCGACCCCGCCGGCCGAGACATTGTCGGAGAGGCAGCCCGAGTCGCAGCAGGCGGCGAGGCGACGCTTGTTGAGCTTCCTGACGGCGTGGTGGCGTGGGCAATAACCCGCCAGCGCACGCTCAAACAGCTGCTGACCGACCCCCGGGTCTCCAAGGATCCCCGGCAGCACTGGCCCGCGTGGAACAACGGTGAGATCTCGCCCGAGTGGCCGCTGATCACCTGGGTCGCGGTGGAGAACATGTTCACGGCCTACGGCGGTGAACACCGGCGGCTGCGCACCCTGGTCTCCAAGGCGTTCACCGCCCGGCGCACCGCCGCCCTGCGGCCGCGTATCGAGGAGATCTGCGCCAGGCTCCTGGACGACCTGGCCGCCGCCGGGCCGGGCGAGGTGGTCGACCTGCGCGAGGCGTACGCGTACCCGTTGCCCATCCAGGTGATCTCCGAGCTGTTCGGGCTCGAGGACGAGAACCTGCGCGAGCGGATGCGCCGGGTCGTGGACAGCATCTTCCACACCTCCGCCTCCGCGGAGGAGGTCACCGCCACCTACGGCGAGATGTACGCCGTCCTCGGCGAGCTGGTGGCCACCAAGCGCGAGACGCCCGGCGACGACCTGACCAGTGGTCTGATCGCGGTGCGGGAGGAGGAGAGCGACTCCAGGCTCAGCGAGAAGGAGCTGACCGACACCCTCGCCCTGTTCCTCTCGGCCGGTCACGAGACCACGGTCAACCTCCTGGACAACGCCATCCACGCGCTGCTCACCCGGCCCGAGCAGCTCGAGCACGTCCGGGCGGGCCGGGCCACCTGGGACGATGTGATCGAGGAGACACTGCGGCACTCCGCCCCGGTCGCCAACCTGCCGCTGCGCTACGCCGTGGAGGACATCGAGCTGGACGGCGGCGTGGTGCTGCGCAAGGGCGACGCGATCCTGGCCGCCTACGCGGCCGCCGGACGCGACCCGGAGGTGCACGGCGGGGACGCGGACGCCTTCGACGTCACCCGGCAGCTCAAGAGCCATCTGGCGTTCGGCCACGGCGTCCATCTGTGCGTCGGCGCCCCGCTGGGGCGGCTGGAGGCCGCGATCGCGCTCCCGGCGCTCTTCGACCGCTTCCCCGGGCTCACGCTGGCGTCCGGGCAGGACCCGCTGGAGCCGGTGGAGTCC
>NZ_JAAAYH010000607.1:0-4110 GCF_018035285.1 Streptomyces sp. MK37H
ACCATGGGAGGCCAGGTCACCTCGGGCGAGCCGGTGATGACCGGCGGGGCATACGACCAGAACGCCCCGGACGCCAGGGTGTACGGGGCGAGTGAACCGTACCTGCCGCTCGACTCCCGCCCGGATGTGATCAGCCTGACCACACCGCCGCTCGAACGGGACGTGGTGGTCGCCGGCCCGGTGTCGGCACGGCTTCACATCTCGACCACCGCCCCGGACACCGACTTCACCATCAAGCTGATCGACGTCCACCCGCCCAACGCCGACTATCCGCACGGCTTCGCCATGAATCTCACCGACGGCATCGTCCGCTGCCGCTTCCACCGCTCCTACGAGAAGCCGGAGTTGCTCACCCCGGGCGAGGTGTACGAGATCGAGATCACCGCCCCCGACACGGCGAACCGCTTCGCCGCGGGCCACCGCATCCGGCTCGACATCTCCTCCAGCAACTTCCCCCGCTTCGACGTCAACACCAACACCGGTGAACCGGAGGCCGCCGCCCGCCGCACCGCCATCGCCACGAACACCGTGCACATGGATGCCGAACACCCCTCCCACCTGCGCGTGTGGCTGGAAGGAGGAGCGGCCGCGCTCGTCTGATCAGCCGGTGTCGACGGCCTCCACCGCGGCCGGGACGAGCACGACCTCCTGCGGGGTCCAGCAGTCCGAACGCTCGGTGGCCACTTCGGCCGTGCACGCGCTGCACACGCGGTTCGGGCCGTCGCAGCCGTCCAGGCCGCAGCAGCCGTTGCGGCGTCCTCGTACGGCGCCGGGGCGCTGTCCGGATCGGGCAGCGGCACCTCTCGTACGGGGCCCGTGACATCGCCGTGGCAGCGGCGGCAGCGGAAGACGACCATGCGCGCCATTGTCCGGCCCCGGGCGGGCCCCGCGCCTTTCGAATTCCGAAGGACGGTCGGCCGTCGGGAACGCTGATGTCCAGGATATTCCGGGGTTCCGCAAGCAGAACGGGCGAAGGGGCCGCGCCCGCCGGACAGTGGCGGGGGCGGCCCCTTCGGGCTGAGGGTCGGGACGGTGCGTCAGGCGTGGGCCGGGGCGGGGGGCATGGCACGGGACTCCGCCCGCGCCTTGTGCGTCCCGTACAGGGTGATGGCCGCGGCGCCGATGACGGCCAGCAGGCCGAGGGCGACGGTGCCGGTCCAGCCGCCCGCGTGGAAGGCCATGGCGCCGAGCGTGCCGCCCGCGCTGCTGCCGACGTAGTACGCGGTCTGGTAGAGCGCGGCGGCCTGGGCGCGGCCCGTCTTCGCGGTGCGGCTGACCGCTGAGGAGGCGGCGGCGTGGCCCGCGAAGAAGCCCGCAGTGATCAGGACCAGGCCGAGCAGGACGGCCGCCAGCGAGTCGGCGAGGCTCAGCAGGAGCCCGGCGGTGGTGGTGCTCACCGCGACGTACAGGGCGCCGCGCCGGCCGAGTCGGCCGACCAGCTTGCCGGTGGCGGCGGAGGAGACCGTGCCCACCAGGTAGATCAGGAAGATCGAGCCGATCATGCTCTGCGAGAGCCCGAAGGGCTCGCCCACCAGCCGGTAGCCGATCACCGTGTAGACGCCGCCGAAGACGGTCATGAAGAGCGCCCCGATGGCGTACAGCCGGCACAGCAGCGGGTCGGACAGATGCCGGGTCACGGTGCGGGCCAGGGCCCGCGGGCTGACCGTGGCGGGGGAGAAGTTCCGGGCCTTGGGGATCAGCAGCCGGAAGGCGATCCCGCACACCAGCGCCATGGCGCCGACCGCCGCGAGGCCCATCCGCCAGCCGTAGCCATCGGCGACCCAGCCGGTGATGAGGCGGCCGCTCATGCCGCCGACGCTGTTGCCTGCCACGAACAGCCCGATCGCGCCGACCAGCGCTCGCGGTTCGACTTCCTCGGAGAGATACGCCATCGCGGAGGCCGGGATTCCGGCGATCGCCGCGCCCTGGACCGCGCGCAGCGCGATCAGCCAGCCCAGGTCGGGGGCGTACGGGACGACCAGCGCGACCGCCACCGCGATCGTCAGCGAGACGGTCATCATCGTGCGGCGGCCGAACCGCTCGGACAGGGCGCTCAGCGGGACGACCATCAGTGCCAGCGCCAGGGTGGCCGCGGACACGCTCCAGCTGGCCTGATCGGCCTGGACGTGCAGATCGTCGGAGATCGCGGGGAGCAGCGCCTGGGTCGAGTAGAGCAGGGCGAAGGTGGCGAGTCCGGCCGTGAAGAGGGCGAGCCTCATCCGGATGTAGCCGGGGCGGCCGGGTGCCATGCGCTCGGGGTCGGAAGAGACGGGCGGTGCGGAGGCGTCCACGCGGCTGTGGGTGGACGCCTCGGTATCAGCAGGAGGCATGGTTCGACCGTAGGGACCGGGGCACTGATGCGTCCAATGCATGGAATCGCGATAATCGATCCACCACAGCATGAGTAGAGGTCAGGGGCGTTTATGCCACGCATCCGCAACGAAAAAGACATTCCGGTGACAGTCGAGGTCGAGGCCGAGTCCTGGGCGGCGGCCCTGACGCCCCGCCTCGCCCAGTTCGCCGTGGTGGCCCGTCACGAGCACGTCACCCGGGCGGCCCAGGAGCTGGAGGTGCCCCAGTCGACGCTCAGCCGGGCGATGGTGCGGCTGGAGGAGGACCTGGGCGTGGCGCTGTTCGCCCGCCGTGGCCGTACGGTGGCGCTCACCCCGGCGGGGCGTACGTTCCTGCGCTCGGTGGAACGGGCGCTGGCCGAGGTGGACCGGGCCGCCGAGTCCGTACGGGCCGACGCGGACCCGGCGGCGGGCCGCATCGCGTTCGGCTTTCTGCACACGCTGGGCTCGGAGACCGTACCCGGCCTGATCCGCGCCTTCCGCGTCGACCACCCCCGCGTCCGCTTCCAGCTCGTCCAGAACTACGGCGAGGCGATGATCGAGCGGATGCGCGCGGGCGGCCTCGACCTCTGTCTGACCTCGCCCGTCCCCGACGCCCCCGACCTGGTCGCCCGCCGCCTGGACGAGCAGCGGCTGCGGCTGGTGGTGCCGGACGACCACCGGCTGGCCGGCCGCCGCCGGGTCCGGCTCGCCGAGGCGGCGACGGAGCTGTTCGTCACCCTCGAACCGGGTTACGGGCTGCGCCGGATCACCGACACCCTGTGCGCGGAGGCGGGCTTCACGCCGAAGATCGCGTTCGAGGGGGAGGAGGCCGAGACGATCCGCGGCCTCGTCGCCGCCGGGCTGGGCGTGGCGCTCCTCCCGCCGCCCGCCGTGCCCCGCCCGGGCGTCGCGGAGCTGACGGTCACGGCGCCGCGCGCGGTCCGTGAGATCGGGGTGGCCTGGCTGGACGGCCACCCGGACACGCCGCCGGTGGCCGCCTTCAAGCGGTTTCTGCTGAGCCGCCGCGGCCAGCTTCTCGGCTGAGGCTCTCGCGGCCGGCGTTCTCCTGGCCGGCGTTCTCGCAGCCGCCTCTTTCCCGGCTGGCGTTACGCGGACCCTCCAGGCGGGCGGCGAACCGCTTGGTGAACATGTCGGTCAGCTGCTCGCGCGGGCGGCCGATGGCCTCGTCGCGGCTGGAGGAGCGGAGCACGGTGAGCACGGGGTGCGGGAAGTCGGCGTCCTTGGGCTCCCCGGCGATCAGGGCGCTGAACGAGTCCGCGACGCAGTGCAGGGGGACGTCGGGCAGCGGCTCGACGGTGCCGATGCAGTGCGTGCCGTGGCCGTGGCCGTGGCCGTGGCCGTCCTCCACGCTCGCGCCCGGCACGAAGGACGCGGTCAGTTCAAGACATCCGGCCAGATCCGGGTGGCCGGTGGCCACCCCGGTGTCCAGGACCGCGACCTTCATCCCGCGCCCGGTCAGATGGGAGAGGTTGGCCCGGATCGCCTGCTGACCCCAGGTGGCGTTCTGCTCGTTCCAGGCCGGGCCCGGCGAGGAGGCGAGTTCGGCCCGGCTGTGCCGGTCGACCTCGTCCTCGTCGCTGCGGTAGGTCGGGAAGAACCCGGTCTGTGCCGCTGGTCGGGCCGCACTTCGACGACGGCGGCGCCGAGTTCGTCGAACAGCACCGAGACGTCGGGGCATTGGAGCAGCTCGGCGGCGCCGGCGGCCTCGGTCCCGCGGACGCGTTCGGGCGCCAAGAATGACGGGGCGGCCGTGCCG
>NZ_JAAAYH010000608.1:0-4106 GCF_018035285.1 Streptomyces sp. MK37H
TCGGGAGGCGGCGGCCACGACGAGACGACCGGGAAGCAGCGGCCGGGAGCGGTGACCGCCACCAGGAAACCCGGAAGCGGCGGCCACAACGAGGCGACCGGTGAGCAGCAGCCCCCACAGAGCGATCAGGAAGAGTCGGCGGCCCGGGGCGGAGGTGGGCGATTCAGGCCGAGGTGCCGGGGGCCGTGGCCTTGAGGGCCAGCCACAGCTCCATGCGGACGTCCGGGTCGTCCAGGGAGCGGCCCAGGATTTCCTCGACGCGGCGCATCCGGTAGCGCAAGGTATGCCGGTGGACGCCGAGGTCGGCGGCGGCCGCGTCCCACTGGCCGTGCCGGGAGAGCCAGGCGCGCAGCGAGGCGACCAGATCGCCCCGGCCGGTGGCGTCGTGCTCGTGCAGGGCACGCAGCATGCCGTCGGCGAACGCCCGGACGGCGTCGTCGGCGAGCAGGGGCAGTACGGAACCCGCCGCGACCTGCTCATGCTCGACCAGCATCCGGCCGCGGCGGCGCGCCACCGACAACGCCTGCTCCGCCTGGCGGTAGGCGGCCGCGGCCGCGATGGGGCCCGCGGGGGCGGACAGCCCGATGACGAGCTCATCGCCACGGGGCGCCGCGACCGCGGCACGGTCGCGGGGGCGGGCCTTCGTACCCCGGCGGGCCTCGACGGCCTGGGCGTGCTCGGCGCATGCCGCGACCGCCGCCCCGCCGTCGGGGGCCAGCACGATGAGCCGCTCCCCGTCGGGCACGACCAGCACCGACTCACCGACGCGGGCCGCGGCCGCCTCCATGGTGTCGATGAGCGTGCCGAGGGGGTCGGCCGCCTCGGCTTCACCCGCGCCGGTGGCGGTGGCTTCTGTGGGGAGTTCCGCGGGGGCGTCGTCCGCGGCGGAGGGCGCCGTGTGGGCCTGCTGGGGCGTACCACCGGACGGCACCTCGGCGACCAGCATCCGGAACGGCGCGTCGAGCAGCCCGCCGTACAGCCGCCCCGCGACCGCCCGCGCATGGTCGGGCTCACCCGCGAGCAGCATCCGCAGCACGGCGGCGCCGAGCCGCTGCTCGGCCTCCTGGAGGGCGCGGGAACGCTCGGTGGTCAGGGTCAGCAGCGCGACCGCGGAGTGCACGGCGTAGCGCTCGGCGGTGCCCAGCGGCGCGCCCGTGCCGACCGCGAGCACCCCACGCGTACGGCGCCCGGTGCCCAGCGACTGGAGCTCCACCCGGTCGGCGACGGCCGTGTCCTCGGCCGGTTCCGCACCCGTGGCCCCGGCCGGCCCACAGCCCCCGCCGACCACGATGCTCGCGGGGCCGGGGCGGGAGCGCAGCCGCTCGACGTCGGCGGTGAGCCGGGCGGCGCGGCGGGCGGCCCAGTCGGGTGCGGCGGCGACCACGGCGCCGGAGACGTCGTAGAGCGCGGCCCAGCCGTCGACGTGGGCGGCGAGCCGGGCGAGCAGCGCGGCGGGCCCCTCGGCGCCGATGGCGGCACGGGTCAGCTCGCGCTGTGCCTCGAACCCGGCTGTCACGGCCCGGTACTGGTCAGCGGCTATCGCCGCGGAGACGGCCTTGCTGATCGCGATGAAGGGGGTGCGGCGGTCCACGCCGAGCAGCGGCAGCCCCTCCTCCTTGGCCGCCGTGGCGAGCGCGGGCGGCACCTCGGCGTAGTTGACGCCGAGCGCGAAGCCGAGCCCGACCACGCCCGCGCCGACCAGCCGCCGCACATAGCGGCTCATCTCCTCCGGGTCATCGGCCTCGATCTGCATCGCGGTGATCAGGAGCAGCTCGCCGCCCTCCATATAGGGCACGGGGTCGGCCAGCTCGCTGACATGCGCCCAGCGCACGGGCGTCTCCAGCCGGTCCTCGCCCGCGAGGACGGACAGCTTGAGACCGGGGTGGCGGACGAGTGAGGCGAGCGTGGGAGGCATGGCACCTTCGAAGCGAATGCGACGACTTGCGACGACTTCACCGCCCCGTATGAACGGCTACTGCCGATTCTGCCTCAATGGAGGAAAACGCGGAATTGACGGCCTGATTTCGCCACGGGTCTGGCCGTGACGCAGCGGTTCCGGTTGCCCCGGCCACCCTGAACGGGGCAACCGGGGCAGACGAACCGATAACGGCAATGAGGACTGACCGGAACGGCGGCCGATCAACCGCGCAGATCCACCAGCACCGGGGGCCCGCCCTCGCCCCTTACGGAGGTCACCGACAGCACCGCATGCCCCGGGGGAACCGCATGGGCCAGCTCCGAGGCGGACCAGCGCTCGCGCTCCACCGTCCGTACGGTCACCGACTGCGTGGTCACCGCCTTGCCGGTGGCGACCTTACGGATGAAGTGCAGCACCTTGGTGAGCGGTTCCTCGGCGATGATCTGCCGATCGGTGACGTCCCGGGTCTCGACCCACTCCGTCCCCCACACCTCGGCGAACCGCGCCCCGTCCCAGGTCGTCACACCCGCACAGGCCATCCGGCAGCCGACCGCGCCGAGCAGCGCGCTGCGCAGCGACTCGGGCACGTCGTCGAGGGTGCGGAGGGTGAGCACGGCGCCCGCGTGGGCGGAGCGGAGCCGCTGGATACCGCGCAGGGCCTCGGGGGTGATGGTGTGCGAGGCGTCGTCGAGGACCAGGCAGGCGAACAGCGAACGGTCGGCGCGGCCCACGGCGCACTCGGTGAACTGCGCCAGGACCAGCCGCGCGAGCATCCGCGACGCCTCCGCGTGGCCGCGCTCGGGCAGATCGATACGGACCCGGAGGGGGTGTTCGAGGGCGCGGAGGGAGAACGGGCGGCGGTCGCCGGTGGTGTCGAAGAAGTCGGCGAACGCGGGCCGGTCCAGCAGCGCGATCCGGTCCGCGAGCAGCGCGCCCACGTCCCCGGGCGCCCCCGACTGCCGGACCCGCGCCTCCAGCTCCCGGGCCTGCGCCCGCTCCCCGGCCTCGTCCAGCGCCTCGCGCAGCGCGTTGACGGCTGTCTTGGAACCGTCCAGCAGCTCCCGCAGATCCGGGACGGACGGGAAGCGGCCGTGGGCGGCGCGGTAGGGGCCGAGCAGCTGGGCCAGCGCGGTGGCGGCGCGCCGGCTGTCCCCGCCGGGCAGCGAGGCCGCCATGTCGCCGATCAGGGCCTCGGCGAGGATACCCGCGGCCTCATCGGGGTCGGTGGTGCCGCCGTAGAGGTCGAGGTCGTAGCCGGAGTCGGGCCGGCCGATCTTCACGACGACGTCGAACGCCTCATCCGCCCCGTCTTCCCCGAACCGGGCGGCCCAACGGCCAGCAGCGAGGTGCCGAGCACCTCGGGATCGAGGGCGAGCCCGACGCCGCGGTGCTGGTAAGGATTGCGGGAATCCTCGGCAGCGGTGCCGAGGCGGACCTGCTGGGCGAGGAGATCATGCCGCGCCGTCCGGACGGGCAGATCCCGCGCCCCGGACGGATGGCCGTACGAGGCGGCGCCGTGGCGCAGCACGGTGTCGGTGAACGAGGCGAGCGAATTCCTCCCCGCCCGCACGGACTGCCAGGCGCGCTCGATCCGGGCGTGGTCGACATCACTCATCGCCCCCGCCCGCGCGTCCGCCGCCAGCCGATCAGCCGCACTGTGCGCCCCCGCGGCCCGCAAATGCGGCCACTCCACCGGATCCCCCTCCGGCCGCCCCGCGGCTGCCGCCTCGGGAGCGGGCTCATCCCAGGCCCGCCGGAAGAGGGGCGCGACGTAACGGCGCCAGACTTCGGGCCAGTGGCCTACGCGACCGAAGATCACGGCGAGGACCCCTGCGAAGATGACTTGGTAGATGCGCCACGCCCAGACGAAGGCCATCTTGTCGTCGCCTTCGACCCAGGACTCTGGGGTCAGCAAGTACAGCGGCCAGAGGTAGAAGCTGCCGAAGTACTCGTAATAGATCAGTGACCAGACCAGCCAGCCGCACAAGGCCGAGATCAGGGCCCCGCTGAGCAGCCGCCGCCCCGGAATCCGATCCGGCTCCTCCGGCGCCTTCGGCTTGTGCTCGTACGTCCACACCCCCGGTGCCGCCTCGGACCGCGGAGCGCGCAGCCAGGCGACGAAGGACGGGCTGGCCGCGGGCGCGGGGACCGGAGGCGCACCGGGGACCGGAGGCGCACCGGGGGCCGC
>NZ_JAAAYH010000609.1:0-4094 GCF_018035285.1 Streptomyces sp. MK37H
GGGCTCCTCGCGGGCGGTCCCGTCGTAGGCGAACGTCAGCTGGTCGACGGTGGAGTTCACGTCCATGTTGACGGTAAGGGCGTGCTGAGCTGTGCCGACGCGCTTCTCGGGCCCCCAGTAGGCGGTGGAGACCCCGGCCACGGGCCCGGGGATGAGGTAGAAGACGTAGCCGTTCGCCTGGGCGAGATCGGTGACGTACTGGAGGTCGGTGCCGGTCTGGTAGTCCACGCGGCGCTGTGCGTTGGGCGGTTGGAGGATCTTCTCCTCGATGACGTCCGCCTCGATCCCGTAGTCGGTGTACTTCGAGAGGATGCGGCCGACGCGTTTGAAGGGCGGGAGGTTGGGATAGCGGTCGGTCCGCTCCTCGAGGTCCATGAGGAGGGTGAGGTCCTCGCCGGTGACGGTGAGGGTGGTCTGCCCGGGCTGATTGCTGGCCCCCACCTCGTGGCGCACGATGAGCCCGTCGAGGAGAACGATCGGCGTGCCCTTGACGGCGGCCGTGACGATGACGCGGGTGCGGGGGTCGAAGAACCCCTCGGGGAGCAGCCGATCGATGATCGCGCCCTTCTTGGTGAGGTCGAACGCCATCTGGAAGCCGCCGCGTTCACCCGCGGTCGTGGTGATCTGCGCGGACAGCAGCGCCTCGGTGACCTCGGGGGGCACGGGGCGGGTGAGCTTGGGCCCCATCCGTAATTCGAGGTGGATGGGCCCCTGCCCGACGGGCTCATCAGCCATGGCGCCCACCGCCTCCGCCCGGGAACCCGTTGGGGATCGCTATGTCCTGTCCGGGTTCGGCGGTCAGCTCGCGGGGATCAAGGACCGGGTTGGCGTCGGCGATCCGCCACCAGGCGGCGGGGTCGCCGAAATAGCGCTGACCGAGGTGGTCGGGGCGCTCGCCACTGCTGACGGTGTGAGTCTCCTCGGGGACCGCGCTGAGTGGCGGCAACAACCGTCGCTTGGCATACCGCACGAGGGTCCCGTCGGGTTGGGTGTGGATGCCGATCTCGGCGTCGTGGTAGCGGCTGGAGCGGGGGTAGGGGTGCGCCCCCGGAATCGCGTCGAGCGCGCTCTCGTACGGCTGTGGCTCCGCCATCTGCTAGACCCTCCCCAGCCCGATGTCCCCGCTGTTCAACCCCAGCGCGCTCAGCGCCCCACCGCGCGCCGCCGCCGCGAGCCGCTCCTTCTGCGCGAGATGCGCGAGATAGAGCTCTGCGCCGCGGTGGCCGGCGGGCAGATCGCTGACGGTGAGCACCTTCAGCCCGATGCTGAGGGATGCGCGGATGGGGTTGAGGTTGACGTCGAACGCCGATTCATTGATGGACAGCTCCGTGATGCGGACCGGCATGACGCGCTTGCTGCCCCAGGTGAAGAGCGTCAGCGGCATCTCGATGGGGCTGATCTCGATGGTCCCTTTCTTGGAAAGCCGCATGGCGTCCCGCAATTTGGCGGTGGTCGGCTGCACGAGCATTTCGAGCGTCGCGAGTTGCGGGTGTATCCCGTCGGGCGCGGCCACCTCGAACTGATCGGTCGCGTCGATCTCCGCGGTGAACTTCCATGTCTCCTGAGCGGGGCCCTTGAGGCGGAGCGCCTCGTTCTTGTCCCCGCTTCCGCTGCCGCCTCCGCCGCTGTCGGCTTGGTCTCCGGCGGATTGGGGGGCCAACGACCGCTCCAGTGTGTCCGGATTGAACTGCAGCACGATGATGCGCTGCGGCGTCCCCCGCTCGGGGTCGACGAGGACTATTCCGGAGCGGATGGGTTTGGGGATGTCTGCGTAGCGGGTCACAGGCGGGCCTCCCAACGCTTCCGAAGAGGTGTGTAGTCACGGTCTGGAAAGATCTGTGGAAGCGCGTCGAGCATGTTCACAATCCGGTCAGCTGTCCGCTGGAACTCTTCGTCTTCTAGTGGGGCTTGGGTGAAGAGATGCTGCCAGCCGAATGCGCCCTTGGTGAGACGTAGGAGGTCGACATACGTGCTGTAGTCGAGATCCATTCTCCATAAGCCCCGCAGGTGGTCGGAGAACCACACTTCAGAGCCAGTCGACTCTGGATCCAGCCTGATCGCGGTGAAAGATCCGGCTCCCGTGAAAGGGGTATCGTCGATAACACGAAGTTCCTGTCCGATGCGCTGTTCCTCGTCCGAATAGAAGGAGGATGTGAAGTCGGGTGGATCTTCGTGCACTGCCTGCTTCAGAGGGGTCAGAAAGAATTCACCGACAACGAAGCCATATGGCTCCACTGTCTGCCACTGGCTACCGATCTCGGAGAACCGAACAGACCGCCCATAGAGGGACTGGGCGAAATGTGGGCCTCCGCCGGAGTCTCCCGCATCGCGAAGGAGATCCCCTTCCCGGATATCCCCCCGAACATCCTGGAAGACACGCACCCCCGGACTTTGACGAAGATCCTCTTGGATCTGCACCCATTCCTGCTCCCAGGGCGTCAGATTCACCATTCCGAAGTATCCCATCTCCTAGAAAGTCAGTCGCCCCTTCTTGGCGGCCTTTTTGAGTCTGGCCAGGGCCTCAATCCTGTTCTTGTGACTACCACCCGTGCGGGTCTCGTCGGACTCACCTGGGGATAGGTGCTGGCCTTTGTTGAGCGCCCTTGTCAATGCGGCCATGTTGGCGAACGTTTGCGACCTCCCACGGTTTGGCTCCGTCATGCGGGAGATTCGCTTGGCGAAGTACACACTGATTCCAGTCGCAAGGCGGATGGCGTGCGCGTCATCGTGATTCACGTTAGCGACGGGCGATGACGGAATGTCGTCCTTTTTTGGAGGTGGCTGGAATGCGCGTGACCAGATTCCGGTGGCGGGATCCCGCTGCCAGTGGCCACGAGGATGATCGTACCCGCCCCAAGTGATGGTCATTGAGTTTGGGAATCCTGGGAATTTATCGTCGTCGTAGTAGGAGACGTTGACGTCGTACCAGATCATCTTATTGGTCTTCCCCCGCCATGGGGATTTTCGGATTGTGTTGCCAAGTGACCTGATGGCGGGATGCTCAATTTCATTGGCGGCGTCTTTGTTCTGAGTTCCGCGGGCAGGAACGAGGTTGGAAGTCGTCGCTTCGCCCCCCAATTGCGCGGGAAGCAGATGCATACGCACCCACGCCCCACCTTTGCTGTATTTCGGTGAAACCGCATCCCAGCCCTTTGGCAATGCATTCGGCCTTTCGTCTGCCTCTGTTCCCTTCGGCGTCGATTTCTTGATGTGATGGGCTTTGAGGCTCGGCGCCTTTTCTGGCCCGTCCTTGAATGTCGGAAGTTTTGTCGGCGGAAGGGGAGGCTCCTCCTGCCGCTCATCGAAGTCGACCTGTTGCCCCTGTGTCGCCCCCTGCTCCTGATGCAAGTCCTCGAAGCGCCTTGTCGGACTGAGACCGGCGTGCAGTTGGATTTCTGGAGCGCCAACGCCATAGAGCCGCTTCAGCCTATAGTGCAGGAGCATTCCCGCAAGCATGGCGCGGGTATCCGAGTCGAGCATCCCATGCTTCGTCCTGCGCTTGATTATCGGCCTGATCCTCGCAATGATCAGTGCCAAGCGCTTGGATTTTTCGCCGTCGGATTTCTCCTCGTTCTTCCTATCACGCCTGGCCTTCGTGCTCTTCGGCCTGCCGGGCCTGTCACGGTCGTCGCCGCGGTCACCCTTGGCGTGCTTTCCTCTCTTTCCGTCGCCGTCCTTCTTTCCCTTGCCGCCGGAGTTTTTCTTACTCGGGCCGCCCGCGTCCTTCTTACCGTTGCCGTCGGCGTCCTTCTTACCCTTGCTGTCCTTTTCGGGCTTGGGCTTCTTCGGGTCGTCCTTGTCGGGCTTGGGCTTGGTGGGGTCCTGGTCCTTGGGGTCCTCGGGGTCCTTGGTTGAGGGCTTGTCGTCGTTCTTCGGCCTGTCCTCGGGGCCCTTGTCGTCCTTGGGACTGCCCTGAGTTTTGTCGTCCTTATCCGGCTTGGGCTTTGTCTGTGGCTCGGGTTTGGGCTTCGCCGGGGGTTCTGGCTTGGGCTTGGGCTTGGCCGTTGGGGTTGGGCGGGTGTCCGGCCTTTCGTCTTCCTCGGTCTTCGGGCGGCCGTTCTTGTCGTTGGCACCGGTGGGCCGCTTGGCGTCGG
>NZ_JAAAYH010000061.1:0-30862 GCF_018035285.1 Streptomyces sp. MK37H
TGGCGGCGGTGATGACGGGGGATCGTCACCGATACGGGTGATCCCCGGGCCGTAACCCCGCACACCGCGTATCGGCCGCGATAGACCTCGCGTTCCGACACACCCGGTGGAGGACCGATGAGCACACGACCACCCGCGTACCCGGCCGACGATCCCGAGACCGCCCTCAAGTACGCGGTCCAGCGCATCCGCGGCTTCGACCGCGTACAGGTCATCGAGGGGTTCATCGAACCGCTGTCGCCGGCTTGGGATCACGAGAGCACCATCGCGAAGGTCCGGGAGCGCATCGCGCCCAAGGTGAACGCCCTGGGCTGCATGGCGGGATCAGGCGATCTGGACTTCCCCGGCACCCTCAACTGGTTTGTGCCGGACCTCGCCGTCGTCCCCCGGGAGCTGGCCAAGGACGCCGGGGCCCTGCTCCCCGACCAGACCCTCCTGATCGTCGAGGTGACCTCCGACTCGAACGGAGACACCGACCGAGTCGTCAAGCGGCGCCGCTATGCCGAGTACGGCGCCCCGCTGTACCTCCTGGTCGACCGGCAGCAGCGCGCGTGCACGCTCTACTCCGCGCCGGGGAACCTCGGCTACACCAAGGTGGACGGCCCCCACCCCTTCGGCACCCCGCTCCCGCTCCCGGAGCCGTTCGGCCTGGAGCTGGACACCTCCGAGTTCTGACGGACCTCAGCCGCCCGCGAGGCGGGTTCTGACCAGGGTCAGGACCTCCTCGTCGGAGAGGCCCAGGGCCCTGGCCTCCTCCACCAGACTCTGGACGCCCTCCAGGAGCCCGGCGCGGGCCCTGGGCTGGTCGCCGGTGACGACCGCGCCGCGGCCACGGCGCAGTTCGATCAGGCCTTCCTCGCGGAGCCGTTGGTAGCCGCGCAGGACCGTGTGGACGTTGACGCCGAGGGACTCGCCGAGCGCGCGGGCGGCGGGGAGGCGTTCACCGGGGCGCACGGTGCCGTCGGCGATCGCGCCGCGTACGGAGGCGGCGATCTGGTCGGCCAGCGCAATCGCGGAGCCGGGGTCGACGCGGAAGAGCATCTCAGCCGCGCTCCCCCGCCGCGGGACGGTCGCGCTCGATCAGGGCGTTGAGCAGGGCGGCGGCGGTGGCGGCGTCGTCCACCGTCACCGCGAACTCCCGGCCCGTGGCGAGCGTCAGGAACAGCGCGTCGCCGGAGCGGAACACCAGCGCGCTGCCGCCGCCGCGGATCCGGTAGCCCCAGCCGCCGAGGCTCAGCGCAGCGGCCTCGCGGCTGGTGGCGCGTTCGATCCGGTCCAGCGGTATCCGCATCCGGGGGCGCGGGACGAACCATGAGGCGACGGCCAGGCCCCGGCGGTCGACGGTCACCCGGCAGCGGGCCAGCGCCGTGGAGATCAGCCCGATGACGATCAGCCACGCCCCCGTCCCCGAGCCCACGGCGACCAGCACGGCGCCCGGCAGCGTGGTCCCCGCCCCCACGGCGAGCAGCACGGGCGATCCGACGGAGCGCGTCCAGGTGGCCACTTCGCCCTTGGCCAGCGGGAGCCGGGGCGCGGCGGCCCGCTTGCCGGGTCCGGCCGCGGGCCCCGCGTCCCGGCTCGCGAGCAGCCGGCCCAGCGCGCCCATAACGGCCGCGACGGCGAGGGCGATGCCCAGTTGCCACAGGGGCTGGGAGACCCGGGAGGCGCGGGCGGCGTCGGCGTTGGCGAAGAGCAGGGACGCGAAGGCGTAGCCCAGCAGACCGGACATGCCGTAGCCGAGGGCGACCGCGAACCGCTGGGCGCTGAGGCCCTTGGTCAGACGGAGGGTGGGTACGAGGGTGAGGAGGCCGGAGCCGAGGAGGACGGCGGTGACCACCGAGAGGAACGCACCCGTACCGGTGAATCCGTCGGCCTTCCCGTCCGCGCCGAAATGCGTGGCGAGCGGATCCGGCAGCCGGTCGCGCAGCCCGGCGAAAGTCGCCACGACCACGGCCCACGCCAGCACAAAGGGCAGAGCGACGATGAGCGCGCGCCGTCGGACAGGACGCATATCGACCCCCTCACTTCACCACACGTTTCCGTTTGTTTGCATACTAATAGAACAATGCCGACTGGAGAGGCGTCACTCCTTCCGCCTCCCCCGTCGCGTGCGCATCTCATATGTGAGATAGCCTCTTCTCCATGACTGACGACTACCTCTCACGTATCGGCAAGCTCATCCGTGACGCCCGTCAACACCGGGGCTGGACCCAGTCCCAGCTCGCGGAGGCACTCGGCACAAGCCAGAGTGCGGTCAACCGCATTGAGCGGGGAAACCAGAACATCAGCCTTGAGATGATCGCCAGGATCGGCGAGGCCCTGGACAGCGAGATCGTCTCCCTCGGCTACGCGGGTCCGATGCACCTCCGGGTGGTCGGCGGCCGCCGGCTGTCCGGAGCCATCGACGTCAAGACGAGCAAGAACGCGTGTGTGGCGCTGCTGTGCGCCACGCTCCTCAACGCGGGCCGTACGACACTGCGGAGGGTCGCCAGGATCGAGGAGGTCTACCGCATCCTCGAGGTCCTGGGCAGCATCGGCGTCCGCACCCGCTGGATCAACGACGGCGCCGATCTGGAGATCGTGCCGCCCGCCGAGCTGGACCTCGAGGCCATGGACACCGAGGCCGCGCGCCGGACGCGCAGCGTCATCATGTTCCTCGGTCCGCTGCTGCACCGGATGGACCGCTTCCGGATCCCCTACGCGGGCGGTTGCGACCTCGGCACCCGCACCGTGCAGCCGCATATGACCGCCCTGCGCCACTTCGGCCTCGAAGTGACCGCCACCGACGGGATGTACCACTCCCACGTCGACCGCTCGGTCGCCCCCACCCGCGCCATCGTGCTCACCGAACGCGGCGACACCGTCACCGAGAACGCGCTGCTGGCGGCCGCCCGGCACGACGGCGTCACGCTGATCCGCAACGCCTCGTCCAACTACATGGTCCAGGACCTCTGCTTCTTCCTGGAGGAGTTGGGCGTCAAGGTCGAGGGCGTGGGCACCACGACGCTGACCGTCCACGGCGTGGCCCACATCGACCGCGATGTCGACTACTCCCCCTCCGAGGACCCGGTCGAGGCGATGAGTCTGCTGGCCGCCGCCGTCATCACCGAGTCGGAACTGACGATCCGCCGGGTGCCGGTGGAGTTCCTGGAGATCGAGCTGGCCGTCCTGGAGGAGATGGGGCTGGACCACGAGCGCGGCCGGGAGTACGCGGCGGACAACGGCCGCACCCGGCTGGTGGACCTCACCGTCCGCCCGTCCAAGCTGCAGGCCCCCATCGACAAGATCCACCCGATGCCGTTCCCCGGCGTCAACATCGACAACGTCCCCTTCTTCGCGGCGATCGCGGCCGTCGCCCAGGGCTCGACGCTGATCCACGACTGGGTCTACGACAACCGCGCGATCTACCTCACCGAGCTCAACCGCCTCGGCGCCCACGTCAAACTCCTCGACCCGCACCGCGTCCTGGTCGAGGGCCCCACCCGCTGGCGCTCCGCCGAGATGATGTGCCCGCCCGCCCTGCGCCCCGCCGTGGTCGTCCTGCTGGCGATGATGGCCGCGCCGGGCACCTCGGTGCTGCGCAACGTGTACGTCATCAACCGCGGTTATGAGGACCTCGCGGAGCGGCTGAACTCGATCGGCGCCCAGATCGAGACCTTCCGCGACATCTGACAAGCGGATGCCGCCGCAACCCGTCTGACCTGCGATGCAACGGGTCAGGAAGGGCTGCGGCGGCACCTCCGGGACTTCTCTGGGACTTTGGGCCCGCAGCGGGCTACGGGCCGCGCTCCACGGCCTCTGCCGACCAGCTGCGGCTACGTGAAGATCGCGTCGATGGCGGCGCTGCCCCGTGCGCCGGCGCGGGGTTCATCCGCTGAGAGCCCGAGCGCCTTCCCTTGACGGAGCGCAAGACCTGCTCCGATCACGAGGAGGAGCCGGTAGCGGTCCGGCATGGGGTCGCCGGGTCCGCCATTGCCCCGATGGGCCCCGGCGGTCAGATGTAGAGGAAGGCGCCGGGGGCGGTGGCTGTGCCGCTTGTCGTCGTCACCACGACGTCGGTGGGCCCCGTGGCGGCTGCGGGGGGAGTGACGGCGGTCACCTGGGTGGGGGAGATGATCCCGAAGTTCGCTTGCGCGCCGCCGATGGTCACCGTCTGCGTGAACGCGAGCGCGGTGCCAGTAATGAGGATCGGGGTGCCGCCTGCTGTCGGTCCGGAGGTGGGGGTCACGGAGGAGATGCCGGGCGATCCCACGTAGGTGTAGACGGCGCGCCCGTACGCGTTGCTCCGGGTGACCACGGTGACCGGCACCGGTCCGGGTGCCTGCGCGGGCGGCACCGTGACGGTGACCTTGTCGTCCAGGATGGACGAGGGGGTGACGGCCACGTCGCCGAACCGCACGGCGGTCGTGGTGATCAGGCCCCGGCCGGTCACGGTCAGCGTGTCGCCTCCGCTCAGCGGGCCCGACGTCCGGCTGATTCCCGTCAGCACCGAGTCCTCGAGGTAGTAGAAACGGCCGACGGTTCGGGTGGTGTTCTGGCCGAGGGTGACGTCGATCCTGACGTCCCGGACGAGGAGGGGCGAGACGGCCCGGATCTCGTGGTCGTTGATGACCTGGAACGAGGCGGCCGGGAGGCAGCCGAAGCGGACAGCGGTGGTGTTGCCCAGCCCTTCGCCGATGATGGTCACCGGTGTCCCGCCCGACAGAGGCCCCACGTTGGGATACGCGCCGGATGACGTGGGGAGCACGCGTACGGTCTCGTTGCCGTTGTTGACCACATAGATCTCAAGGTCGTCCGGCGTGATCACCAGCCAGGACGGCGCGTGGAAGCCCGGGACCGTGGTGAGGATCCTGCGGGCGACGAGGTCGATGACGGTGACGCTGTCGTTGCCGTCGCACGCCACGTACGCCAGCAGTCCGTCGCTGGTGACCGCCACGCCGAAGGGGATGGCGAGTCCGGTGTAGATGGCCACCACCGAGTGGAGGGTGGTGTCGATGACGTCGAGACGGTCGCCGCCGTAATCCGTCACATAGACCCGCTGTCCGTCGGGCGAGACCGCCACGCCGCGGGGGAAGACGAAGCCGCTGATCACGGCGGTGACGGTGTTGGTGGCGGTGGCGATGACCCGGACGGTGTTGGTGCCCTCTTCCGTGACGTAGACCTCGCTCCCGTCAGGGGTGATCGCCAGGTTGCGCGGTCCGGTACCGACCGGGATGGAGGCGACGACGGTGTTGGTCGCCGTGCTGATCACATCCACTCGGTGGCCGCCCTGGCTGGCCACGTAGACGCGGGACCCGTTGGGTGTCACCGCCAGGCCCAGTGGCTTGTTCAGCCCGCTGACGACCCCGGTGACGGTGTTGGTGGCGGTGTCGATGACCGCCATGGTGCTGTTCCCGAAGCAGGCCACGTAGGCGTGCAGCCCGTCCGGGGCGACCGTGACCCCCCATGGACCGGTGGTCACGGTGATGGTGGTGATGACGGCCCGGGTGGCGGTGTCGATGACACTGACGCTGCTGGACCCGAAGTTGGTCACATAGACGCGCCGGCCGTCCGGAGTGACCGCCGCGTAGATCGGGCTGCTGCCCACCGGAATGACATCCGGTAGCAGCTGCGCTTCCGTATCGACGGCTACTGTTCCCATGGCGACCTCCGCGCCCTGATTCCTGTCGACGTCAGGATGAGCCAGCGAACGAAAGCACGTACAGAAGCGCCTAAAAAATATGACAATGAGCGCGTGGGCTTCTGCCGACCCGGATAGTCATGACCACTCCGGTTAAGAACGCAGGTTGCGCGCCGGCCGAGCTGCACGGTCGGCAGGCAGGTCGCAGGAGCTGAAGGCACGGACCGGTGCGGTGTGGCAGCTCGGAGACACCGGGCGGATGGACGCGCTGGACACCTCTCCCGCAGTTGGCGGAGTTGCGGGCGGATCGCGGCGAACTCGCGGGTGACGGCGGCCAGGCTGGGGGCGTTGGACGCCTCAGAAGTGCCGTCTGAGTACGCGTTGAAGCCGGTACTGGGGCCATTGGATGCGTTGGCCGTCATGACGCGCCTGGCCAGCGAGCACATGTACCGGCTGAGGCGGAACAGAACTGGGGCCCGAAAAGGCCGCAGGGTACGTCGTGCCCCGCCGTTCCGGCCACACGGCGGCACCGACGAACGGGCTCAGGAGGCGCGCAACAGCGCATAAAGCATGCATGAAGGCTTTAGACCCTATTTGCACATGACTTCTCTAAAGCACCAATTCCATCTGTCACCCCCTTCATTCGCTCGCTTGAATCAGTAAGAGCGAAGGCGCCTCATGCTACGACGCCGAGTCGCTTCCCCTCGGACGAACCGCCCCCAGGCACCCCGAGGCAACGGCCTTCACACACACCCTCCCGCCCCGGAGACATCCCGTGCGGCCGCGGGTCGCGTTCAGCTCCCCGCCCGCTCTCCGCCCCGGCCCAGAACGGCACGGCAGAAGGAGAAAGATCATGGCAACCATCATCTCGCTGGTGGACACGACGACCACCACCAACCAAGGCAAACCCGGCGACACCGTCCAGATCAACGGCACCGCCCTGTCCACCACCACCCGGGTCAACTTCGGTTCGACAGCGGTCGCCCCCACATCCGTCACCGCCACCCAGGTCACCTTCGTCGTCCCGAACACCGCGCCGTGCTCGGGACAGGTATCCGTCAGTGTCACCAGCAGCGCCGGCGCCACCAGCAACGCTCTGCCGTTCTTCGCCATCGCCACCCCGACCACCACCGGACTGAGCGTCACCTGCCTTCCGGCCGCCACCGGTGGCGCGGTCACGCTGTTCGGCAGCAACTTCCTGACCGGAACCCAGGTCGGAGTGGGCACCGTCGGCAACGTCGCGGTCACCCCCACCCAGCCCAGCCAGGTCACCTTCACCGCACCGGCCAACCCGGGCCAGGTCGGCACGGTCTCCACCCAGCCGGTCACCATCACCACCGCCGGCGGTACCAGCGCATCGGGCACCACCCTGATCGACTACTACCTCACCCCGGCCATCACCTCAGTGGCTCCCGCCACGGGCACCGCAGGAGACCAGGTCACCATCACCGGAACCAACTTCGTGGGCGTCGGCACCGTCACCTTCACCGACAGCGCCGCCGCCACCGCCACCGCGGTCTTCACCCCCATCAGCCCCACCCAACTCGTCGCCACCGTACCCGGCGGACTCGCCACCGGCGCCGGAACCATCACGGTCCACACCTGCGGCGGGAACTCCAACGCTCAAGCCTTCACCATCACCTGACCGCCGCCTGTTCACCAATTAGTCATCGTCGTTGTCGTCGGTGCTGCCACCGGCGCCGTCTCTTCGGGGGCCGGACCCAGATCTGCTTCGGAGCGAGTCCTTCCGCGAGCATGGGGTCGATGCGCACCGGCGCCGCCCGCTCGAAACGGACACCCCAGCAGGCCGCCAGCGACCGCTGAACCTGTACGCCGACTGTTTAAATAAATTAGGAATAATTCTTGACAGGGTTTCGGCCGCGGGCCACAGTCTTCGCCGTGACGCCGACGACGCCCTGTCCCAGGGCGGCCGCGTCATGTCTCCTTCCTGCTTCCCAACCCTCGGGAGAGGCACGTGACTTCACCCCCGCCCGCACGGAGACCCCGCCACCGCACCCTCACCCGCGGCGCCGTCGCGACCGCGATCGCCGTGGTCCTGGCGACGGCCGCGGGCCCCACGGCCACGGCCGCGCCCGCCGTGGACCAGGGGGCACCCGCCGTGGACCAGGGGGCGCCCGACTACTACGACAGCGGGCTCGCCCCGACGCCCTACATGGGCTGGAACACCTACTACGGACTGGGAGCGCCCACCGAGAAGGAGGTGCGCGCGGTCGCCGACCGGCTCGTCAGCAGCGGGTTGCGCGACAGTGGGTACGACATCGTGTGGCTGGACGGCGGCTGGCAGGCCGACAATCCGCGTGACGCGCGGGGACGGCTGGCGGCTCACCCGGACCGCTTCCCCTCCGGTATCCCGGCCCTCGTCTCCTATCTGCACCAGCGCGGTCTGCGGGCCGGTATCTACACCGACGCCGGCACCTACGACGGCGGCAGGAGCTGCGGCCTCGGCAGCCGTGGCCACTACACCGAGGACGCGCGGCAGTTCGCGGACTGGAAGATCGACGCGATCAAGGTCGACTTCCTGTGCGGCATCGGCGAGAAGCTCGATCCGGGCCCGGCCTTCAAGGAGTTCGGCGACGCGGTCGCGAAGTCCGGGCGCCGGATGCTGCTGAACCTGTGCAATCCGCTCACCGACGACTGGGGCCTGCCGCACACGCCCGAGCAGGACGCGCACAACGCCTACGCCTACGCCCCGGCGATCGCGGACTCCTGGCGCACCGGCACCGACATCGCCTGGGGCACCCCGAGCCCCGGTCAGTGGCCCAATGTGCTGCGCAACATGGACGCCAACGCCTGGCACCCCGAGGCGCAGGGGCCCGGTCACTACAACGACCCCGACTACCTCATCCCCATGCGCCGCACGGCCGACGGCTCGCTGGAGCTGACGGAGGAGGAGTCCACCACGCAGCTGGTGATGTGGGCCGAGATGGGCTCCCCGCTCGTCATCGGCTCCGACCCCCGCACCCTGTCCGACGCGATGCTCCGGACGCTGCGCAACCCGGAGATCATCGCCGTCGACCAGGACCCGCTGGCCGTCCAGGGTGTGCGGGTGGCCACCGACTCCGTCGGCGACGTCTACAGCAAGGTCCTCTCGGGCCCCGGCCGGCGCGCCGTCGTCCTGCTCAACCGCTCGGACCGGCCCGCCGAGCGCACCGTGAACTTCTCCGACGTGGCGCTGGGCGGCCCGGTCACGGTCCGCGACCTGCGCGCGCGAGCCGGCCGCGGGACGCATACCGGGTCGTACACCGTCGAGGTGCCGGCGCACGGCACCGCGTTCCTCACGCTCACCGGCGAGGACGCCCTCCCCGGTGCGGACCTGGGCCGGCAGACCTCGGCGAGCCCGGCCGTCGTACGCGACGGCGACGCGCTGACCACCTTCTTCCGCGGACCGGGCGGCACCCTCGTCCAGCACACGGACGACGGCGGCGACGGCAGGCCGCGGACGAAGGACCTCGGCGGCCCGGTCCACGGCAGGATCCTCGGGCAGCCCGCCGCCCACGCCTCGGCGGGCGGGCGGATCGACGTCTTCGTGCGGGGCGCCGACTCCCGGGCGTACCGGCGGGTCTTCGCGGACGGGCGCTGGGGCGGCTGGCAGGACCTCGGCGGGAGGCTGACCGACGCCCCGTCGGTGGCGTTCACCGACGGGACGCACTGGACGCTGACCGCGCGCGGCGCCGATGGGCGGATCACACAGCGGGGGCCGTCGTCCGGCTGGTCGTCGCTCGGCGCGCCGGGCGACCGGCCGACGTACGGCAGGCCGTCGGCCGTCGTGGACGCGCGGGGGTGGGTCCATGTGGCCGTCCGGACCTCGGCGGACGAGGTGTGGACGCGGTCGCGCGACGCCTCCGGGCAGTGGTCGGAGTGGAGTTCGCTCGGCGGGACGGTGAGCGGCAGCCCGACGCTGGTCGCCGTGGGCGACACAGTGGTGCTGTACGCGCGGGCCGGTGACTACACGCTCTGGCAGCGGCGGTACGAGCACGGCGGCTGGCAGGGGTGGACCAAGCGGCAGGAGTTCCCCAGCGCCGCGTTCGACGGTGCGCTCGGGGCGGTCGCGGGTCCGGACGGTGCGGTCGACGCCGTGTACCGCGGGGTCGACGGCTCCGTACGCCGAACCCAGTTCAAATAAATTAGGAATTATTATTGACGTGGTGCGAGCGCCACGCGAACCTGGATCCGCCACGAGCGCGCCCCGGCCCCGTCAGCGGGGCCGGGGCCCCGCCGAGTGGATCCACAAGGAGCACTTCATGAGCTACGCACACCCCAGCCGACGGCTGTTCCTCGCCGGCCTCGGCGCCGCCGGGACCACGGCGCTGCTCAGCGGCTGTGTCACCTCCGGCTCCTCCGGCAAGAGCTCCTCCGGGGGCGGAGCGGTGACCTTCCAGTCCAACCTGTCCGCGCCGCAGGCGAAGGCGGCGATGGAGGACCTCGTCGCCGCCTACGCCAAGCAGGGCTCCGGGCGGGCCACACTCAACACCGTCGCCGCCGAGACCTTCCGCACCCAGCTGCCCACCTATCTGACCTCCGCCAACCCGCCCGATGTGTACACCTGGTACCCGGGCTCGGTGGCGGACGCGTACGCGCGCAAGAACCTGCTGCTCGACCTCGGCGAGGTGTGGACCTCCTCGCCCGACCTCAAGCGCTACTCCAAGGCGCTGACCACCCAGTGCACCTCGGCCGCCGGCAAGAAGGTCTTCGTGCCCAGCACCTACTACTGGTGGGGCATGTTCTACCGGAAGTCCCATTTCGCCAAGTGGGGCGTGCGGGAGCCCAAGAGCTGGGACGACTTCCTCGACCTGTGCGACAAGCTGAAGGCCAAGGGTGTGACGCCGATCGGCCTCGGTGCCGGCAGCAACACCCCCTGGGTGGCCTCCGCCTGGTTCGACTACCTCAACATCCGCATCAACGGCGCCGAGTACCACCGCCGGCTCCTCGCCGGAAAGCAGCGCTTCGACGACCCCGAGGTGCGCAAGGTCTTCGACCGCTGGCAGGAGGCGCTCCCGTACTTCGACCCCGACGGCACCGCCCTCGCCTTCCAGGACGCCACGACCGCACTGCTCGCCGGCCGGACCGGCATGATGCTCATCGGCACCTTCTTCGCCGACGCCGCGCCCAAGGGCGCCCTCGACGACATCGACTTCTTCCGCTTCCCGGTCATCGACCCCAAGGTCCCGCTCGCCGAGGAAGCGCCCACGGACGGCTACTTCGCCAGCGCCCGCACCGGACGCCGCGACGGGGTCTTCGAGCTGCTGCGCTACCTCGCCACCGCCGAGGCGCAGGAGATCTACATCAAGGGCTCGTCGGGCACCGTCCTGCCCTGCCACCCCGACGCCAAGGACGCCGGGACCGCGCTCGTGAAGAAGGGCCGCAAGCACGTCGAGGAGGCCGCCGAGATAACCCAGTTCTTCAACCGCGACTCGAGCGACGCCCTCCAGCCCACCGCGGACACCGCGCTGACCAAGTTCCTCGCCAGGCCGAAGAGCATCGGTTCGATCCTCACCGACTGGCAGCGCGACGCCGAGAAGATCTGGAAGGCGTGACGTGGCCGTCCTCACCGCGCCCGAGCGCACCTCCCCGGCCCCGCCCCGGCCCCGCGGCAGGCGGGCCCGGGGTATCCGGCGCACGCCCCCGCTGGTGCTCGCCTTCCTCCTCGTCCCGCTGCTCGCCGAGTCGCTGTGGGTGTTCTGGCCCGCGCTCCAGGGCTTCTACCTCGCCCTGACCAAGTGGGACGGGGTGTCGGCACCCGAGTTCGTCGGCCTGGGCAACTTCACCGAGATGGCCCACGACGAGGTCTTCCGCACCGCGGCCGTGGACACCGTGCTGTGGCTGGTGCTGTTCGGCGGCCTGTCCGCGCTGCTCGGCCTCGGCGCCGCGCTGCTCCTCCAGCAGGAGCGCCGGGGCGTCGGCTTCTACCGCGCCGCCCTGTTCCTGCCCGTCGTGTTCTCCCTGGTGGCCACCGCCCTCGTCTGGCAGGCCATCTACCAGCCCGACGGCGTCCTCAACCGGCTCCTGGAGTCGGTCGGCCTGGACAGCCTGCGCCACGCCTGGCTCGCCGACCAGGACACCGCCCTCTACGCGGTCATCGTGCCCGCGCTGTGGCGCCAGGTCGGCTATGTGATGGTGCTCTACCTGGCCGGGCTCAAGGGCATCGACCCGGCGCTGTACGAGGCGGCCAAGGTCGACGGCGCCGGACGGTGGCAGCGCTTCCGGCATGTGACGCTGCCCCAGCTGCGCAGCGTCAACGCCGTCGTCCTGTCCGTGATCATCATCGACTCGCTGCGCTCCTTCGACGTCGTCTGGTCCCTGACCCGGGGCGGCCCCTACCACTCGTCCGAACTGCTGAGCACCTACATGTACTCCACCGCCTTCCAGTCCCTGCGCCTGGGATACGGCTCCGCCCTGGCCGTCGTCATCTTCGTGCTGGCCTTCGGCGTCATCGCCTCCTACCTCGTCCGCGCCTTCCGGGAGGCCGACTGATGACGGCACTTCGCAGCTCCGCGGCCCTGCGCCGGCGCCGCGCGGCCACCGCCGGCTTCCACCTCGGCGCCGGGGCGCTCGCCGCTCTGTGGCTGCTGCCCATCGCCCTGGTCGTGGTGACGAGCCTGCGCTCCTTCGACGACATCTCCGCCCACGGCCTGGGCAGCCGGCCCCGCTCCTTCACCCTCGGCAACTTCCACCAGGCGTGGAGCGACGGCGGCCAGCAGCGCGCCCTGATCAACAGCCTGATCGTGACCGTCCCGTGCGTGCTGGTGACCCTGACCCTGGCCGCCATGGCCGCGTTCGCCCTCAGCCGCTACGAGGTGCCCTTCCGCCGTTCCCTGCTGCTGCTGATGCTCGGCGGCAATCTGCTTCCGCCGCAGATCCTGCTCATCCCGGTGTCCAAGCTGACCGAGCTGATGGGCGTCTACGACACCCTGCCCGCCCTCATCGGCGTGCAGATCGGCTTCGGTGTCGGCTTCTACGTCTTCGTCCTGTACGGCTTCATGCGGGCCATCCCGGTCGAGATCCAGCAGGCCGCCGTCGTCGACGGCGCCGGTCCCTGGCAGATCTTCTGGCGGATCATCCTGCCGCTCAGCCGCCCGGCGCTCGCCGCACTCAGCGCCCTGTCCTTCACCTGGATCTTCAACGATCTGCTGTGGGCCATCACGGTGCTGCGCAGCGACACCAAGATGCCCATCACCGCCGCCCTCATCGGGCTCCAGGGCCAGTTCGTGTCGATGTGGAACGTGATCGCCGCCGGGTCCGTCATCGCCGCGGCACCCACCGTGGCCGTCTTCCTCCGGTTCCAGCGCCACTTCGTGGCCGGTCTCAACCTGGGAGCGGTGAAGTGACGCCGAACCAGCGCTGGACGCTGCGCACCGACCACACCGGCTATACGGTGCGGCTGTCCCCGGACGGCCCCTGGGCCGAGCTCGACGCCTGGGGCCCGCTCGGCGTCGAGACCGGCCCGTCCGCGCTGGACTGGTCGCACCGCACCCACTTCATCACCCCCGCCGACGCGGCGCCCGCCGAGTACCTGCCGTACGGGCTGCGGCCGTTCACCGGCGCCGACCTGGTGGCCGCACGGCCGGGCGCGGACCGCGGCGCGTGGTGGGTCTTCGAGGGGGCCACGGAGGAGGCGGGGAGCCTGCGGCTCACCTTCACCGACGATGTGCTCGGCCTGCGCACGGCCCTGTGCTACGCCACGGTGCCGGGCACCGATGTCATCCACCGCTGGACCGAGCTCACCTGCACGGGCGACGAGGAGCTGTGGCTGGAGCGCCTCGACTCGGCCGCCGTGAACGTCCCCGTCACCGCGGGGGCCCGGCTGACGTATCTGGCCGGCCAGTGGTCGCAGGAGTTCCAGCGCACCCAGCTCACCCTGTCCAGGGGCACGTTCACCATCGGCAGCCGCCAGGGCGTGCCCGGACACGCCTACGCCCCCTGGCTCGCGGTCCAGGACGCCGCGGATCCCCCCGACGCTCCCGCCCCCGCCTATGGCATGGCCCTGGAGTGGCCCGGCAACTGGCACCTCACCGCGGAGGCCGAACCCGGCGGCGCCGTGCGGATACGCGCCGGCCGCGTACCGCACGAGGGCCGGGTGCGCCTGGCGCCCGGCGACACCCTCACCACGCCACGGCTCGCCTGCGCCTTCAGCGCCGAGGGGCTCGACGGGTTGTCCCGCGTCTGGCACCGCTACGAACGCCGGCTGACCGGCGAGCGGCTGCACCGCCCCCGCAAGGTCCTCTACAACTCCTGGGAGGCCACCGCGTTCGACGTCGACGCGGCGGGTCAGCTCGAGCTGGCGAAGGCGGCGGCGGACATCGGGGCCGAGCTGTTCGTCGTCGACGACGGATGGTTCACCGGCCGCGCCGACGACACCGGCGGGCTGGGCGACTGGTACCCCGACCCGGTGGCGTTCCCGCACGGCTTCGGCAGGTTCGTGGAGGACGTCCGTGCCCTGGGCCTCGACTTCGGCCTGTGGATCGAGCCGGAGGCCGTCAGTCCCGGCAGCGCGCTGTACGCGGAACACCCGGACTGGGTGTACCGGATCGACGGCCGTCCGGCCCGGCTGGTGCGCCACCAGCTCCTGCTCGACCTGGGCCGGACCGATGTCCAGGACTTCGTCATCGCCACCCTGGACCGGCTGCTGACCGGCCATGACATCAGCTACCTCAAGTGGGACATGAACCGGCCGCCGACCGAGCGCGGCCGCCCCGGCGCCGGTCCCGCCGACCGTCTCGACCTGGACGCCCAGCACGTCGCGGGCTATCTGCGGGTCCTGGACCAGCTGCGCACCGTCCACCCCGGGGTCACCGTCGAGGGGTGCGCGGGCGGCGGCGCACGTATCGACCACGCGACGATCGCCCGCACCGACGTCGTCTGGCCCAGCGACAACACCGCGCCGCTGGACCGGCTGGCCGTCCAGTACGGCTTCCTGCACGCCCATGCCCCGCATGTGATGAGCTCCTGGGTCACCGACGCCCCCGGTGTCTTCGACCCCCGTCCGCGCAGCCTCGCCTTCCGCTTCGTCACCGCCATGTGCGGAGTTCTGGGCATCGGCGCCGACCTGCGCCACTGGGACGCCGGGCAGCGCGCCGAGGCCGCCCGCTGGATCGCCCGCTACAAGGAGGTGCGCGATGTCATCCACCTCGGCGAGGCCCGGCTGCTGGGCAGCCCGCTGGACGCCACCTGCGGGGTGCAGTACGACGGCCCCGACGGACGTACCGTCGTCGCCGCGTTCGGCACCGGCCGCCTGGACGGCGCCCCGCTCGTCCCGGGGCGTCCGGCCCGGCTCCGGCTGCGCGGTCTCGACGCGGCCGACCGCTACCGGGACGCCGCGTCGGCGACCACCTACAGCGGCGCCCATCTGCTCCACTACGGGCTGCCGTTCGCCTGGAGCGCCGAGCACGACGCGGAACTGGTGGTCCTGACCCGGCAGTAGAGCCCACGCCCCCGCCCGAAGTCCAGCGAAGGAGCCCGCCCCCCGATGGAACAGCCCCGCCGCCACGGTGACCGCTTCACCGACCGCACGGCCGTGGTCACCGGAGCCGCCTCCGGCATCGGCGCCGCCACCGCCGAACGCCTCGCCCAGGAGGGCGCCGCCGTCGTGCTCGCCGACATCGCCGAGGAGCGCGGCACGGCGGTCGCCGAACGGATCGGCGAGGACGGCGGCCGCGCCCGCTTCGTGACCGCCGACGTCTCCACCGAGGAGGGCTGGCAGCGGATCGCCGCCGCCGCCCGCGACTTCGGGCCCGTCGACGTGCTCGTCAGCAATGCCTACACCGTCGACGTCACCCCCGCCCACGAAACGTCCCTGGAGTCCTGGCAGCGACAGCTCGCCGTCAACCTCACCGGTGCCTTCCTCGGCTTCAGGGCCGTCCTGGACGATCTGCGCGCCCGCCGCGGAGCCGTCGTCCTGACCTCGTCCGTCCACGCCCACAAGGGCATCCCCGGCCACCCGGCCTACGCGGCCTCCAAGGGGGCGCTGCTGTCCCTGTGCGGGCAGCTCGCCGTCGAGTACGGCCCCGAGGTGCGGGTCAACGCGGTGCTGCCCGGCCCGATCCTGACGGCGGCCTGGGACCGGGTCTCACCCGAGGACCGCGCGCGCAGCGTCGCGGAAACCGCGGCCGGGCGGTTCGGCACCCCCGAGGAGGTGGCCGCGGCCATCGCCTTCCTCGGCTCCCACGAGTCCTCGTACATCACCGGTGCGAGTCTTCTCGTGGACGGCGGCTGGAGCGTCGTCAAGTCCTCCGCATGACCACCGCGATCAGCTCGCACCAGAAAGGCAGTACGACATGACGCCCTACGCCCGCCGCGGCGTGCACGGCCAGACCGTGGAGGCCCTCGCCCGCCGCGTCCTGCGCGGCGACCTCCCCGAGGGGTCCACCCTGGACCTGGTCGCCCTGCAGAGCGAACTGGATGTCAGCCTCACCGCCCTGCGCGAGTCGCTGAAGGTCCTGGCCGCCAAGGGGATGGTCGACGCCCGTCAGAAGCGCGGCACCTTCGTGCGGAGCCGTTCGGACTGGAACCTGCTCGACGCCGACGTCCTGCGCTGGCAGTTCGAGAGCGACCGCACCACCGACGCCGACAGCGCGCTGCTGCGCAACCTCGCCGAGGTGCGCGGCATCATCGAGCCGGCGGCCGTACGGCTGGCCGCCGAGCGGCGCACCGACGCCGACCTCGCCGCCCTGGACGCCGCCGTGGACGCGATGGGGCAGGGCGGCTCCGACGCCGCCCACGCGGTGGAGGCCGACCTCGCCTTCCACCGCGCCCTGCTCGCCGCCACCCACAACGAACTCCTCGAACGCATGGAGATGGTGATCGAGTCGGGCCTCGCCTATCGCGATCGCATCGTGCACAGCTCCCCGCACAGCGAGGACCCGGTCCCCGCCCACCGCGCCGTCCTGGACGCCGTACGCGACCGGGACCCGCGGGCCGCCGAGGCCGCCATGCGGGCCCTGCTCGACCAGGCCGGCCGCGACCTGGACCGGATCGGCGGCTCCCCCGACATCGGCGGCTCCCACGACGACACGGAAAGGCCCACCGGTCAGTGAAGATCACCCGTATCGAGACCTTCCTCGTCCCGCCGCGCTGGCTGTTCTGCCGCGTCGAGACCGACGACGGCGTGATCGGCTGGGGCGAGCCCGTCGTCGAGGGGCGCGCCGAAGTGGTCCGCGCGGCCGTCGACGTCCTCGCCGGCCATCTGATCGGCCAGGACCCGCTGCGCATCCAGGACCACTGGCAGGTGCTCACCAAGGGCGGCTTCTACCGCGGCGGACCCGTCCTGTCCAGCGCCGTCGCCGGCCTCGACCAGGCCCTGTGGGACATCGCGGGCAAGACCTACGGCGCCCCCGTGCACGCCCTGCTGGGCGGCCCCGTGCGCGACCGCGTCCGGGTGTACGCCTGGGTCGGCGGCGACGAGCCCGCGGAGCTGTCCGAGCAGATAGCCGCGCAGGTCGAGGCGGGCTTCACGGCGGTGAAGATGAACGGCGCGGGGGCGACCTCCCCGATGCCCACCGCAGCCGAGACCGCCGCGGTCGTGGACCGCGTGGCCGCCGCCCGCGAGGCGCTCGGCCCGGACCGCGACGTGGCCGTCGACTTCCACGGCCGCTTCACCGCCGCGGGCGCCCGCCGCGTCCTGCCCGAACTGGCCGCCCTCCACCCGCTGTTCGTGGAGGAGCCCGTCGTCCCCGAGCACGGCCATCTGCTCCCCGGCCTGGTGGCCGCGAGCCCGGTGCCCCTCGCCACCGGTGAACGGCTCTACGGGCGCACGGAGTTCCTGCCGGTCCTCGCCGCGGGCATCGCCGTCGCACAGCCCGACCTGTCCCACGCGGGCGGCATCTCCGAGGTCCACCGCATCGCCTCGCTCGCCGAGACCTACGGCGCCCAGCTCGCCCCGCACTGCCCGCTCGGCCCCATCGCCCTGGCGGCCAGCCTCCAGGTCGCGTTCGCGACGCCGAACTTCCTGATCCAGGAGCAGAGCCGCGGCATCCACTACAACAAGGACGCCGATCTGCTGTCCTACCTCGTCGACCCCGAGCCGTTCCGCTTCGTGGCCGGCCATGCGCTGCGCGGCGATGCCCCCGGCCTAGGCATCACCATCGACGAGGCGGCCGTGCGCGCGGCCGACCGCACCGGGCACGCCTGGCGCAACCCGGTCTGGCGGCACCCCGACGGCTCCTTCGCGGAGTGGTGACGGCGTGCTGGAGATCGCCACCGACCCCGCGCACGGCGGCCGCTGGACCTCGCTCCGCGCCGAGGGGCACGAATGGCTGTGGCGCCGCCCGGCTCCGGAGCGGGAGCGGGTGTCGCCCGGGGACGCCTTCGTGGACGCGGGCGGTCTGGAGGAGTGCGTCCCCACCGTCCGCGGCACCCCCGACCACGGCGACGCCTGGTCGCGTCCGTGGCGGCGCGAGGGGGACGCGGACACCGTGCGCTGCGACCGGTTCACGCTGACGCGCACGATCCGCGGTACGGCCGACGGTGCCGAGGCCGACTACGCCCTCGACGCCGACCCGGGCTTCCGCTTCATCTGGGCCGCCCACGCCCTGCTCGACCTGACCCCGCGCGCGGCCCTGCGGCTGCGCGAGGGGGCGCGCACCCGGCTCTTCCCGGAGGCCGCGCCGCTGCTGGACCGGGCCTGGCCGGCCGGGGCGCCGTGGGTCGAGGGTGACTGGCCCGCACCCCTGGGCCTCGCCCTCGACCGGTTCGGGCCGGACGACGGCACCGCGGTCGGCGCGGTCGTGGACACCCCGCGGGCGTGCGTCCACGACGGCGCGCGGTGCCTGGCCCTCGCGCTCGAGGCCGACGGGCAGCCGCTGTCCATCGCCGTGTGGCGCAACCTCGGCGGCTTCCCCGCCGGAAACCCCTACCGCAGCACAGGAGTCGAGCCGATGCTCGGCCGCGCCTTCGACCTCGCCGACACGGGCCCCGCCGACGCCGCGCGGGTCCCCTCCTCGGGCGAGGTCCGCTGGCGGCTCACGCTCACCGCGACCTGCCGCTGCGCCTGAACACCCGCCCCACGCTACGAGGAGTTCCGCCCGTGGACCTGCGAGCCGCCCTGGCCGCCCATCGGCTGGTCGCCATCGTGCGCGGCAGCGACCCCGAGGCCGCGCTGCGCACCGTACTGACCCTGGCCGACGAAGGCATCGAACTGATCGAGGTGTCGCTGACCACCGAGGACGCCCTGACCGTCATCGAGCGGGCCCGCAAGGCCCTCGGCCCCGGCCGCCCCCTCGGCGCGGGCACCGTGCTCACCGCCGACGACGCCCGCGCCGTCCACCGGGCGGGCGCCGGCTTCGCCGTCACCCCCTGCCTGGGCGAGGGGATGTCCACCGCGCGCGAACTGGGCCTCCCGGTGCTGGCCGGGGTCATGACCCCGACCGAGATCATCGGCGCACGCGCGCTCGGCGCCGAGGCGTTGAAGATCTTCCCGGCCGCCCAGGCGGGCGGGCCCGGCTATCTCAAGGCGCTGCGGGGGCCGTTCCCGCACGAGGTGTTCGTACCGGTCGGCGGCGTCGACGAGGCAGCGGCCCGCGCCTATCTGGCCGCCGGGGCGACCGCGGTCGGCATCGGCTCGCCCCTCGTCGGCGACGCCGCCGACGGCGGCGGCGCGGCCGCCCTGCGCGCACGCGCCCGCGCCTTCCGCACGGTGGTCCGGGAGGCCACCTCATGATCGAGGACCCGCTCCCCACCCGCCCCGACCGCCTCGGTCTGGGCGAGGGCATCCGCTGGACCGGCGAGGCCCTTGTGCTCGTCGACATCCTCGAGGGCCGTCTGCTGACGGCCCCCCAGGATCCCACCGCGCCCCTGGAGACGCTGGCCGAGCTGCCCGTCCCGCTGGGCGCGGTGGCACCCGTGGCGGGCCGGCCCGGCACCTGGATCGCCGCCGCGGGCACCGGGATCTGCCTGCTCGGGCCAGGCTCCGCCACCACCTGGCTGGCGCGGCCCGAGGCGGACGCCCGCCCCGCCCGGCGCATGAACGACGGCACCGCCGACCCGTCCGGCAGGTTCTGGGCGGGCAGCATGACCTACGACGCCGACGAGGACGCGGGCTCGCTCTACCGGGTGGACCACGACGGCACGGTGACCCGGGTCCTCGACGGCATCACCGTGCCGAACGGGCCCGCGTTCACCGCCGACGGACGCACCATGTATCTGGCGGACAGCGCCCGCGGTGTCGTCCGCCGTTACCCGGTCGACCCGGCGACGGGCACGCTCGGCCCGCCGACGACGTATCTCACGGTCGACGACGGCAGCCCGGACGGGATGGCCGTCGACGACGAGGGCGCGCTGTGGATGGCGGTCTGGGGGACGGGGACGGTGCGCCGTCACCTGCCGGACGGCACGCCGGCACACACCGTGCGGCTGCCCGCGAGCCAGCCCGCCGGGGTCTGTCTCCAGGGTGACGTCCTGCACATCACGACGGCCACGGTGGGCCTCGCGGCACCGGGCCCGTACGACGGCGCCCTGTTCTCGGTCCGGGTGGCGGTGCCGGGGCCACCGGCGGCGGCGTACCGCCCGGCGGCCGGGCCGATCGGGGGCCTGGTGTGAGCGGGTCGCGTTCCGCGGGCGACGGGGAAGCGCGCGCGACCACGTCATGGCCGATGGGCGGCCGTGGCGCGGTCGGTGGCGGCGAGGAATCGCGGACCACCGCGCCCTGGCCTCGCGCCGGCGGCACCGTGGTCTGCGTCGGCGAGACGATGGCCGCGCTCGCCCCCGAACCGCCCGCGTCCCTGGACACCGGTGAGAGCCTGCGGCTCTCCGTGGCGGGCGCGGAGTCCAACGTGGCGATGTACCTCGCGGACCTGGGCGTTTCCGCCGTATGGCTCTCGGCCCTCGGCGACGACCCGTTCGGCCGGCGGGTGCGTGCCGCCGTCGCCGCGGCGGGCGTCGACGTCTCGGGCGTACGGTCCGACCCACACCGGCCGACGGGCCTGCTGGTGAAGGAGCCGGGCCCCACGGGCACCCGCGTCCACTACTACCGGCGCGGTTCGGCGGCCTCGGCGCTGGGCCCCGGCATCCTGGACGACCCGCGGCTCGGGTCGGCGGCGCTCGTCCACCTCACGGGCGTGACCCCCGCGCTCTCGCCGTCCTGCGGCGCCCTGGTGGAACGGGCGCTCGCGACCCCTCCGGCCGGCCGCGCCCACGCCATCAGCTTCGACGTCAACCACCGCCCCGCGCTGTGGCCGGACGGCACGGCCGCCACGGTCCTGCGCGACCTGGCCGACCGCGCCGACATCGTCTTCGTCGGCCTCGACGAGGCGCGGCACCTGTGGGGCGCGGACCTCGACGCGGGCGGCGTACGCGAGCTGCTGCCGCGCCCGCGTCTGCTCGTCGTCAAGGACGGCGGGCGGGAGGCGACCGCCTTCGGCGACGGGCCGGAGGTCACGGTGCCGGCCCCGCGCACGGAGGTGGTGGAGCCGGTCGGCGCGGGTGACGCCTTCGCCGCCGGTTTCCTGGCGGGGCTGCTGCGCGGCGGGGCCCTGACCCCGGCGCTGCGGCTCGGCCACATCACGGCCGCGTCCGCGCTCGGGGTGACCGGGGATCACGGCCCCCTGCCGGACGCCGCCACGGTCGAGCGGCTGCTCGGGCTCACGGAACGGGCCTGGGCGGCGCGCGCCTGAAGCCCTCGCTGGAGTCGTCACCGAAGCCGTTACTGAAGCCGTCGCTGAAGTCGTCGCTGGAGCCGTTACTGAAGCCGTTGCGCGTCGCGCGTGGAGCCCCCTGGCGGGCAACCGGCGCCGCCCATTTGCCTAATATGGCGTGAATGCGCCTTTCGGTCCCTAGGTCCCGCCAAGAGTGGCCCACAGCCCCTTCCGGAACTATCGTCCGCTTCATACCGTCAAGGGCTGCGGTACTCCGCTTCACGCCGACCGACTGGACGCCTTCCGTGCCCGATCCCCCCCACGCCGCCAGCTGGCGCTTCGCCCTGCCGCACACGACGGCCGCCGTACCGCTGGCGCGTGCGCTGATCCGGAACACCCTGGCCGACATCGGGGCGCCCGTGGACGGCGACACGGCGGAGCTGCTGACGGCCGAGCTGGTGGCCAACGCGGTGCGGCACACGACCGGCGACGAGCCGATAGAGCTGGTGGTGGAGCTGGTGCCGACCGGGGGCTGGCAGGTCGAGGTGCACGACCAGGACCCGAATCCGCCCGGCGGGCTGGACTCGCTGGGGCGCCCCGAGGGGCCCAAGAGACCCGACGGCCTCGCCGAGGGCGGACGCGGTCTGCTGCTGATCCGGACCCTCAGCGCCGACGCGGGCTACCGGCCGACGCCCTACGGCAAGGCCGTCTGGTTCGTCCTCCCGCCCGCCGACGGCTGAGGGCCGCCCGTCGAGCGCTACCGGGCGCCGAGCGTCGCGACCAGCACCGCCTTGATCGTGTGCATCCGGTTCTCCGCCTCGTCGAAGACGACGGAGTACTCGGACTCGAAGACCTCGTCGGTGACCTCGAGCTCGGTCAGCCCGTGCCGCTCGTGGATCTCCCGGCCGACGTCGGTGCCCAGGTCGTGGAAGGCCGGCAGGCAGTGCAGGAACTTCACCGCGTCGTTGCCCGTGGCACGCAGCACATCCATCGTCACCGCGTACGGCCCGAGCAGCGCTATCCGCTCGTCCCAGACCTCCTTGGGCTCGCCCATGGACACCCACACATCGGTGGCGACGAAGTCCGCGCCGCGCACGCCCTCCTCGACGCTCTCGGTGAGCGAGATCCGGGCGCCGGAGGCGGTGGCGAGCTGCCGCGCCAGCTCCACGATGGTCTTGTCGGGCCACAGCAGGCCGGGCGCCACGATACGGACGTCCATGCCCAGCAGGGCGCCGGTGACGAGGTAGGAGTTGCCCATGTTGTACCGGGCGTCGCCGAGGTAGGCGTAGGCGATCTGATCCAGCGGCTTGTCGCTGTGCTCGGTCATGGTCAGCACGTCGGCGAGCATCTGGGTGGGGTGCCACTCGTCGGTGAGGCCGTTGTAGACGGGCACCCCGGCGTGGGCGGCGAGCTCCTCGACGACGCCCTGGCCATGGCCCCGGTACTCGATCGCGTCGTACATCCGGCCGAGCACCCGCGCGGTGTCCCGCACCGACTCCTTGTGACCGATCTGGGAGCCGACCGGATCGAGATAGGTCGTCGAGGCGCCCTGGTCGGCGGCCGCGACCTCGAAGGCGCAGCGGGTGCGGGTGGAGGTCTTCTCGAAGATGAGGGCGATGTTCCGGCCCCGCAGCCGTCGCTCCTCGGCCCCCGCGCGCTTGGCCGCCTTCAGCTCGGCGGCCAGGTCGATCAGGCGGCGGAACTCGTCGGCGGTGAAGTCCAGCTCCTTGAGGAAGTGGCGGCCGGTGAGGTCAATCGCCATAAGGGTGGCTCCTAGGTCACGGCGAACACGTGGCGGATCAGCGGCTACGGCGGGGTGCCGCGGCCCGGAACCATGGAAGCATATACGATGCTCTGCATATATACGGAGGCGGGTGGTGAATCCTGGCCCTACGGCTCGAGGGCGAGACTTCGGCCCTACGGCTCCACCGGGTCCCGCTCGACCGGACAGCTCATGCACCGCGGCCCGCCCCGGCCCCGGCCCAGCTCACTGCCCGGAATGTCGATGACCTCGATCCCGCGCTTGCGCAGAAAGGTGTTGGTCGTCGCGTTCCGCTCGTAGGCGACCACCACGCCCGGCTCGACCGCGAGCACATTGCAGCCGTCGTCCCACTGCTCGCGCTCCGCCGCGTGGACGTCCTGGGTGGCGGTGAGCACACGGATGGAGTCCAGGCCGAGGGCCGCGGCTATCGCGCGGTGCATATGCTCCGGCGGATGGTCGGTGACCTTGAGCTCCTGGCTGCCCGCGCCCGGCTCGATGGTGTACGAGCGGAGCATCCCAAGCCCCGCGTACTGGGTGAAGGTGTCCCCGTCCACCATGGTCATCACGGTATCCAGATGCATGAAGGCCCGCCCCTTGGGCATGTCGAGCGCCACGATCGTCCGGGCCGAACCGGCCTCGAAGAGCCGGTGGGCGATCATCTCCACCGCCTGCGGAGTGGTCCGCTCGCTCATCCCGATCAGCACCGCGCCCTTGCCGAGTACCAGCACATCGCCGCCCTCGATGGTGGAGGGGTACGCGGCCTGGCCCTCCGACCAGACGTGGAAGTCCTCCTTCGCGAAGAGCGGATGATGGCGGTAGACGGCCTCGTAGTGCACCGTCTCGTGCCAGCGGGCGGGCCAGCGCATCGCGTTGATCGACACCCCGTCGTACACCCATGCGGAGGCGTCCCGGGTGAAGAGGTGGTTCGGCAGCGGATTGACCAGGAAGTCATCAGGTTCCATGGCGTGGAAGCGGACGGAGATCGGCTCCGGGTACCGCTCCAGATACTCCCGCTTGGTCATGCCGCCGATCAGCGCCTCGGTCAGCTCCGGGGCGGTCAGCTCGTCGAAGGCGGCGCGCAGATGATCGGTGGCCAGCGGTCCGTACTCCTTCTCGTCGAAGACCCGGTCCAGCACCAGCGCCCGCGCGTCCGGCAGGGTCAGGCTCTCGGTGAGCAGGTCCCCGAAGAGATGCACCTCGACCCCGCGGTCCCGCAGCACGTCGGCGAAGCCGTCGTGCTCCTGGCGGGCACGGCGCACCCACAGGACGTCGTCGAAGAGCAGGGCGTCCTTGTTGGTGGGTGTGAGCCGCTTGAGCTCGAGGTCGGGGCGGTGCAGTATGACGCGGCGCAGCCGCCCGGCCTCGGAGTCGACATGGAATCCCATGACCCCATCTTCGCCGCTCGCGGCCCATTGTGAACGCTCCACGACACGGTTCTCCCGATCTCTCGCGCCGACCGCCTTCGGCGGAGTGGTGGGGAAACGCGCGCGCCGCGTGGGAAGGGCCACCGCGGTCCGCCACGGGCGGTGAGCGGGCACCGGCCGCCGCGGGGCGGGAGAGCCGCCAAGGCCCGGTGAGCCGGACAGCGGGGGTACGCGGTCCGCCGCGGGCGGGAAGCAAACGTCCGGTCGACCACCATGGTTCCGCCGCAAGGGCGGGAGACCGCCAGGAGCCCGGTGAACCGGGCGGCGGGAATACGCACCGCGCGGGAGCCCCATCGCCGCCCACCGGCCGACCCCGGCGAGGCCGGGGGCTCGTGTCGGCCCCTGCGGGGGCGCTCACGCGCGCGCCGCGTGGGGAGGGCCACCGCGGTCCGCCACGGGCGGTGAGCGGGCGCCGGCCGCCGCGGGGCGGGAGAGCCGCCAAGGCCCGGTGAGCCGGACGGCGGGGGTACGCGCACCGCGCGGGAGACGCCACGCGGTCCGCCGCGGGCGGGAAGCAAACGCCCGGTCGACCACCATGGTTCCGCCGCGAGGGCGCGGCCCCGGCGGGGCCGGGACTCGTGTCGACCCCGGCGGGGCCGGGACTCGTGTCGACCCCGGCAGGGCGGCTCGTGTCGGCCCCGGCGGGGACGCTCACGCGCGCGCCGCATGGGAAGGGCCACCGCGGTCCGCCACGGGCGGTGAGCGGGCACCGGCCGCCGCGGGGCGGGAGAGCCGCCAAGGCCCGGTGAGCCGGACAGCGGGGGTACGCGCACCGCGCGGGAGACGCCACGCGGTCCGCCGCGGGCGGGAAGCAAACGCCCGGTCGACCACCATGGTTCCGCCGCGAGGGCGGGGCCCCGGCGAGGCCGGGGCTCGTGTCGACCCCGGCGGGGACGGGGCTCGTGTCGACCCCGGCGGGGACGGGGTCCGGGTCCGCGCCGGGCGGCTGGGCGGATCGGCGGAAGTCGGCCGCGGTTCGGACGCGCCCCGAAGGCGCTATGCGGCTCCGCCGCGTGGGCGACCAGCCACGACGGCGTCGCAGACGATCGACGGCATGTCGGGGCACTTCCTGCGGACCGCTCAGCCTGCCGCGATCACCACGATCAGCACCAGCGCCACCGCGATGAACCCCAGCAGGGCGGAGACCCACAGCTGGCCGGGCTTCAGATCGATACGGCTGCCGTCCTCGGCGCCCCCGCGCCGCCGGCGCCGCCGTGCCGCGCGTCGGTCGGCGCGGGCCGCCGCCTCCTGGTGCTCCCGGCACTCCTCGGCCACGCCGCCGAACAGCGCCTTCCAGCCCTTCTCGCCGAACCCCGTGCTCTGCCGGGTGCCGACGATCCGGCACACCACCTCGCGGCCCGCGCCGTCCCCGGCCGTCCACAGGCCGGGCAGGACGCAGGCCATCAGCTCCGGCACCGCGCCGCGCCGCGCGTAAGGGCGGACCAGCCCCTCGTACAGCATCAGCGCGTTGCGCACCCGCAGCCTGCGGTCGGGGTCCGGGGCCGGTCCGCCCGCACCGCCCGGGGCGCGGTGCGGCGGGTCGAGATAGAGCTGGGCGAGCAGCACCTTCTCGCAGACCGCGTCCGCCAGTTCCTGGCCGCGCTCGGGCGCGCGGCGCACCAGCTCGACGACGACGCGGGTGGCCCGCTCGGCGGGCAGCCCCTCGTCGAGCGCGCTCAGCAGCAGGCCGTCGTCGGCCTCCCGCAGCGCCGCGGACAGGGCGTCCCCGCCGTGGCGCAGCGCCTCGCGCAGCATCCGCGCCCCGGTGACCGAGATCCGGCGCGCCCCCGCGCTCGCCGGCCTCTCGTGGGCGTGGCCGTGGGTGGTCTCGTGGGTGGTCTCCGTGCCTGTCGGGCCCTCTGTCTCTTTCACCATCGACGTTCTCCTCACAGTGCCTCCAGCACCTCCCGTATCCGCGTGGCCGCCCCGGCGTCGAGCGGCTCGTCGCCGTCCTGCGCCAGCCGGGGCAGGAAGTCGCACAACACGGCCAGCTGCCGCTCGTCCCCCGCCGCCCGCCGGATCCAGCCGACCAGCGCGTCCTCGGCCGCGCCGGCGGATCTGGCCCAGGTGAGCGCGGCCCGCAGCAGTTCGGCCAGCCGTGGCCCGCACTCCGGATGGGCCGCGAGCAGCGCCGTGGCCAGCGGCCAGGCGGCGTACGGCTCCAGCTCGGGCACCTCGCCCAGCCCCCACAGGTGCGAGGTGCGGGTGGTGGCCGCGCGCAACGTCGCGAGCAGCGCCAGGTCCCGGCGGGCCCGCCGGGTGTCGCGCAGCCAGTGGGTGAGCGCGGCCAG
This sequence comes from Streptomyces sp. MK37H, assembly GCF_018035285.1. Lineage (NCBI taxonomy): Bacteria > Bacillati > Actinomycetota > Actinomycetes > Kitasatosporales > Streptomycetaceae > Streptomyces > Streptomyces sp. MK37H. The sequence continues at coordinate 26,682 of NZ_JAAAYH010000061.1, forward strand.
TACGGTCTCCGGCTCGGCCCCGGCCAGCAGCCGCACCACGCTGTAGGAGGTGGTGCGGCCGTCGTCGGCGCGGGCGAGCCGGCCGAGTTCCTCCAGGGACGCCGCGACCGAGCCCGCCGCGAGGCCGTAGCCGTGGGCGAGCGCGGCGGTCTCGCGCTCCCGTTCGTCGTCGCCGCGCGCCCAGTCGTGCAGCAGTCCGTTCACGGCGGGGCGCACCTCCGGGGCGCGGGACGCCTCGGCGAGCGCGGTGGCCGCGGCCATCCGCTGCACCGGGCTGTCGGTGCGGGCCAGCGGCAGCGCCAGCTCGACCAGGCCGTAGAGGTAGTCGCGGGCGCACAGCACGCCCGCGGCGACCGCGGCGCGCACCCACACCTGGGGGCGCGGGTCGTCGCACAGCGCGCGCAGCCAACGGGCCATCGGGCCGCGGAGGTTGTGGTGGGCGTCCCAGGACTCGTGGAGCACTGCGGGCGCCAGCCGCCGCCCCTCGAACCACACCGCGCGCACGGGCACCGAGGCGTCCCCGAGGTCCTCCACCCCCTCGCCGTGGACCGCGCGCGCCGTGGCGAGGCAGGCCCCGGGACGGGCGGAGAACAGCGGCCGGCCGGGCGCGTACTGCGGATCGAGCGTGACGGCCAGTTCCCAGGCCAGCAGCTCGGCGGCCTCCGCCATGACGCTGTGCGCCGAGCCGTCGAAGACGGCGAGCGCGATCCGCAGCGCGGCGGCGCGCAGCGCGGGCAGCGCGGCGGGCAGGGTGCCGGGGTGCCCGGCCTCGAGGAACCACTCCCGGGCCTGGTGCGGGGCGAACGACCGGCAGTGCTCCAGCAGCCGCTCGTCGGACAGCCGGCCCTCGGCGTGCGCGGCCAGATGGCCCGCCAGCCGGGCGGCCTCGCCGGGCCGTGGCTCGTCCAGGCCGAGCGCCTCGGTCAGCTCGGGGCGCCGGGCGGTGGCGCGGGCCGTCTCCAACAACCCGGCGGGGCGGTCGGCGAGCAGCTCGGTGAGGTGGCGGTCGAGGACGTCGGCGGCGGCCGGGGGCCGGTACGCCACGGCGTGGCGGCGGCCGCGCAGCAGCCGGTCGGCGGCCGGGCCGCCCGCGACCAGCACCACGCAGAACGCCTCGTGCTCGGCGAAGTGGGCGCGCAGCCGGTCCAGCAGCGGCTCGGCCGTGGATTCGGCCGTGGATTCGGCATGGTCGGCGGGGAGTTCGAGGAGATAGCCGTGGCCGCGCTCGGTCTTCTCCACGCCGGACGCCCCGTCCGGGCCGGTGTATCCGAGCCGGGAGACCCCGCCGCCGGTCAGCTCGGCCAGCTCGGCGAGGAGGGCGAGCCCGGTCCAGGCGCGGCCGGTGCCGGGTTCGCCGCACAGCGCCACCAGGTGGGTGCGGCGCAGATGGTCGCGCATCACGGCATGTTCGGGGACGGCCCGGTGGAGCCGGCGCAGCCGGGCCAACTCCTCGCGCGGCACCGGGCCTTCGGGCAGGGGGTACGGCGCCGGATCGGCGCACATCCGGGCGGGGCCACAGGCGATGTGCAGATGAGCGCGGGCCTCGCGCGCCGTACGGGCGCCGCCCGGCTGGCCCGCCCCGTCCAGCGGGCCGCCCTGGGGGATGTCCAGCCGTCGGCCCCGCGACTGTGCCGGGGCGCTCGCCTCTTCCGGTGTGCTCACATCTTCCGGTGCGCTCATCGCCCGCCGTCCTTCATGCCGTGGCCCCCGTCTCGCGATGTGGTGGTGACGGGGTGCCGGTGAATGCCGGAAGCGGGCGGCGGGGCTCGTCCCCCTGCCCACCCCGCCGCCCTTCTCCGGTGCGGGGCGCTCGGGCCTTGTCCGGCAGACCGTCACCGGACAGCGGCCGGGCCGTGCGCACCCCCGTCGCTCACGGTCCCGCGCCCTGTGCCGACTCCAGGGTCGCCGGGGAACGGCGGGACGGCTGTAGCCGTTTACACAGTCGCGTCACAACGCGGGGGAGTGCGCGCCCGCGGCTCAATCGCGGCGGCGCGCCGGGATCTGCTCCCCCGTCGCACGGCCCTCGGCCAGCAGCCGCAGCAGTCCGAGGTCCATCACCTCGAAGCGACGGGAGGCGGTCCGGACCACGCCCTGGCCGCGCAGCAGCCGCAGCGCCTTGGCGACCGCTTCCCGGGTCGAGCCCACCGCGGCCGCGATGTCGTGCTGGGGCATCTGGAGATCGATGGTGATGGTGCCGTCGGCGCCGGAGTGGCCGGTGCGCTCGGCGAGTTCCACGAGCCGGGCCGCCAGCCGCTGCAGCACCTTCTCTGAGGCGAGTGAGCGCCGCTCCCCGTCGGAGCTGCGCAGCCGGGAGCTGAACTGACGCATGATCAGTACGGTCGCGACGGGGCGCGCGGCCAGATAGGCCCGGAACCGGTCGCCGGAGACCACCACCGCCTCCATCCGGCCTAGCGCGGTGACGGTGGCGCTGCGCGAGCCGTGGTCGACCGCGGCCTGGTCGCCCACGACCTCGCCCACCCCGCGCAGCGCCAGGATCAGCCGCACCCCGCGCTCGGTCTCCACCGAGACGGTGGCCCAGCCGGAGGTGATCGCCACGACGAAGGTCGTACGGTCGTGCTCGCGCAGCACGACCTCGCCGGGGGCGTAGGCGCGGGGGGTGCCGAGGGCGAGCAGCGCGCGGCGGTCCTCGGCGGGGAGCGCGTGCAGGAAGGGCCGTCCGTCCTCGAAGAGACTCATCCGCCCTCCCCGCTCAGCTCGTCGTCGTCATTGCCTGCGGAGAATCCAGGGACCGCTCAGCACGCTAGGCAGGTGGCACGGGCACGTCAATGGTGCCGTATCGGGTCCGTGCCGGATCCACGGTTCTCACCGGGGGCGGTGCGCATCTCCCCGTTGTCGGTACGAACGCGTGTGCGCAAGGCGGCACCCGCGACGGCCGCGAGCGCGGCGGTCACCGCCGTGAAGACCCACCCGGCGCGCAGCGCGTCAAGACCCGGCCGTGCGGCGCCGCCGGTGATCACGACCAGCGCCGCGACGCCCAGGGCCGAGCCGCCCTGCCGGGACATCATCAGCACCCCCGAGCCCAGGGAGAGCTGACGGGCCGGAAGCAGTCCGGCGGCCGCGAACATCACCGGCTGGTAGAGCCCCGCGCCGAGCCCGGTGAGCACCAGGCCGGGCATGAACTCCACGGCGTAGTGCGCACCGTCGCCGCCCGCGAGGAACAGCCACCACACCGGCCCCGCGGCGAAGCACAGCCCGCCGACGATCGCCGCGGTGCGCTCCCCCAGCGCCCGTACGATCCGCCCCGACAGCATCGACACCACCAGGACGGTGAGCGGCCAGGGCGTGACGGCGAGGCCCGCACCGGCCGAGGACCAGCCCCACACCCCGGTGAACAGCAGGGTCGCGGCGAGGAGTGCGGAGCCGTAGGCGAGGAAGTAGCTGAGCAGACCGAGCGCGGCGGCGGTGAAGGCACGGGTCCGGAACAGCGCGGGGTCCACCACCGGATCCGGGTGGCGGCGTACATGCGCCACGGCCAGCGCGCCCAGGACCAGGCCCGCGGCGAGGAAGCCGAGGGTGGCCGGGGCGCCATAGCCCCAGTCGGCGGCCTCGACGCAGGCGGTGGTGAGGGACCCGGTGCCGAGGAGGACGAGCAGCGTGCCCAGCGGATCGAGGCGGCGGCGCTCGCCGCGTACGGGCCCGGTGCGCGGCAGCAGCCGCAGCCCGGCCACCCAGGCCAGCAGCACCACGGGCGGGTTGATGAGGAAGATCCAGCGCCAGTCGGAGGCGGCCAGCAGACCGCCCGCCACCGGCCCCGAGCTCGCCGCGACCGCGCTCACCGCCGTCCAGACGCCGACCGCCGTGGCCCGTTCGCGCGGCGGGAAGGCGGGCAGGGCGAGCGAGAGGGAGGTGGGCACCAGGACGGCCGCCGCCACGCCCTGCACCACGCGCGCCACGATCAGCGTGCCGAGCCCGGGGGCGGCCCCGCAGGCGAGGGAAGCCAGCCCGAACAGCGCGATGCCGGTCAGGAACGAGCGCCGCCCGCCGATCGCGTCGGCCAGCCGCCCGGCCGGGACCAGCAGCGCCGCGAGCACGATGGTGTAGGCGTTGAGCACCCAGGACAGCTCGGCCGTGGACGCCGAGCGGAAGTCCGCGCCGATCGCGGGGAAGGCGATATTGACCGCGATCATGTCGAGCACGGCGAGGAACTGGGCCGCCGACGC
>NZ_JAAAYH010000610.1:0-4073 GCF_018035285.1 Streptomyces sp. MK37H
GCCCAGTTCCTCCCGGACCTCGGCTAGCAGCGGCCGTACGTCGGTGTTGTACGCGTCCATCAGGACCGCGTTGGCGCCCAGCACGTCGCCCTCGCGCTGGGTCGTGGCGAGGGCGTCGCGGTCGACCAGGAGGGCCTTGGCCGTGGCCTCCTGGACGTTCATCACGGAGCGGATGATCGCCGGGATCTTGGGCTCGATGTTGTGGCACTGGTCGAGCATGAAGGCCACCCCCGAGGTCAGCCCGCCGCCCCGGACCACCTCGTACATGATCCGGAAGAGCTGGAAGGGGTCGGCGGCGCCGACCATCAGGTCGTCGTCCGCGTAGAAGCGGGAGTTGAAGTCGAAGGCGCCGAGCTTCTTCTCGCGCAGGAGGAGCGCGACGATGAACTCGATGTTGGTGCCGGGCGCGTGGTGGCCGGTGTCCACGCACACCTGGGCCTTGGGGCCCAGCTTGAGGCAGTGGGCGTAGGCGGTGCCCCAGTCCGGGACGTCCGTGGTGTAGAAGGCGGGTTCGAAGAACTTGTACTCCAGCAGCATCCGCTGGTCCCCGCCGAGACGCTCGTAGACCGCGCTCAGCGCCTCGGCGAGGCGGTCCTGGCGGGCCGCGATGTCGTCCTGGCCGGGGTAGTTGGTGCCGTCGGAGAACCACAGTTTGAGGTCGCGGGAGCCCGTGGCGTCCATGATGTCGACGCACTCCAGGAGGTGGCCCAGTGCCTTGCGGCGGACAGCCGGGTCGGGGTGGGTGACCGAGCCCAGCTTGTAGTCGTCGTCCTGGAAGACGTTGGAGTTGATGGCGCCCAGCTTCAGGCCGCGTTCCTCCGCGTACTTGGCGAGCGCCCCGTAGTCCTCGACCGTGTCCCAGGGGATGTGCAGGGCGACCGTGGGGGCGACCCCGGTGACGGCGTGCACCTGGGCGGCGTCGTCCAGCTTCTCCTGGGGGGTGCGCGGGACGCCGGGCTGGGCGAAGACCTTGAAGCGGGTTCCGGAGTTGCCGTACGCCCATGACGGCGTCTCGACCGCCTGGCTCTTGAGGGCCGCCTTCACGGCTGGAACGTCAGACATGAATCTCCTTCATGAAACGATTCAAGAAACCTAGCCGCGCGGTCGGCCACGCGTCAAGAAGTGATGGGTCCCCGACCCCACGGCGAACACCGCGCAGCCGTCCGCCATGCGCAGCAGGCGGGCGCCGCGAGCGGTCACGTCCGTCGCGCGGTGTGCCGGGACCCAGATCTGGGCCGTGGTGTTGACGGGGATGGACACCGTGAGGGTGAAGTCCTCGTCCTGCGACCAGCGGGTGGTGACCGGGCCGTAGAGGGAGTCGTAGCGGCCCTCGGCGGAGCGCACCTCACCGCCGGGGCGGGGCCGGATGAGGATCTCGCGGAAGCCGGGGGCGGCCGGGGCGATCCCGGTGATGTTCTGGTACATCCACTCGCCGACCGAGCCGTAGGCGTAGTGGTTGAACGAGTTCATCCCGACGTCCTGGAAGCTCCCGTCCGGCTTGATCGAGTCCCAGCGCTCCCACATCGTGGTCGCGCCCCGGTCGATCTGGTAGCCCCAGGAGGGGAATGTGCGCTGGTGGAGCAGGCGGTAGGCGATGTCGGTGTGACCGGTCTCGGTGAGGGTCGGAAGCAGCCGCGGGGTGCCGAGGAACCCGGTGGACAGATGCCAGTCGCGGTCCTTGATGAGGGCGACGAGGCGATCGGCCGCGGGTGTGCGGAGGTTGCCGGGGAGCAGGTCCATGGAGAGCGCCAGGACGTACGCGGTCTGGGTGTCGCCCTTGATCCTGCCGTCGGCGGAGACGTACGCGCGGTTGAAGGCCGCCTTGACGCGGGCCAGGAGGTCTTCGTACGGGGCCGGGTCCTCGCCCAGGACGTGTGCGGTGCGGGCGACGAGGTCGGTGGCGTGGGCGAAGTAGGCGGTGGCGATGACGTCCTTGGGGGTGTCCGCCTCGACGCTGAGCCAGTCGCCATAGCCCTCGGCGGGCCGCAGCAGGTCGGTGCTGTGCCGCTCCAGGTAGGTGATCCAGCGCCGCATGGCCGGCCAGTTCTCGCGCAGTACCCGGGTGTCGCCGTACGCCTGGTAGAGGTTCCAGGGCACGGTCACCCCGGCGTCGCCCCAGCCCGCCACGCCGTTGCCGATGTCGCCGAGGTGCGGTGCCACATCGGGGAAGGAGCCCTCGTCGGTCTGGCCGTCGCGCAGGTCCTGGAGCCACTTGGTGAGGAAGCGGGCGGACTCCATGGTGTAGGCGGCGGTGCTGGAGAACACGTTGATGTCGCCGGTCCAGCCGAGTCGTTCATCCCGCGCCGGGGTGTCGGTGGGGATGGACAGGAAGTTGCCGCGCAGACCCCATGTGATGTTGGAGTGCAGCTGGTTGAGCATCGCCGAGTCGGTGTGGAACGACAGGGTGAACGGGGCGGCGGTGTGCATCACCCGGCCGGTGACCGCGTCGAGGGAGGGCGTTCCGGGGTAGCCCGTGACCTCGACGTAGCGGAAGCCGTGGAAGGTGAAGCGCGGCTCGTAGGTCTCCCGGCCGCCGCCCTTGAGGGTGTAGGTGTCGACGGGGCGGGCGGTGCGCAGATTGGCCGTGTAGGCGGTGCCGTCCGGGTTGAGTACCTCGGCGTGGCGGATCCGGACCTTGTGGCCGGCCGGGCCGGAGACGGTGAGGCGGACGCTGCCGACCATGTTCTGGCCCAGGTCGAAGAGGTGGACACCGGGGGCGGGTTCGGTGACCTTGACCGGCTTGATCTCGCGTTCCACCCGGGTCGGGGCGTCGGTCTGGGCCACTACCTCGGCGGTGATGTCCGTGGCCGTGACGGTGGGGTGCCAGCCGGTGTCGTCGAAACCCGGTGAGGTCCAGCCGGGGGTCTCCGCGCGGGCGTCGTACTCCTCGCCCATCAGCAGGTCGGCGGTGAGCAGCGGCCCGGTGGCCGCGCGCCACTGCTGGTCGGTGGTGATGCGCTCGGTGCTGCCGTCGGTGTACGTGACCTCCAGCTGGGCGAGCAGGGCGGGGTGGTCGCCGTACTGGGTCTGGCCGAACCAGGCGATGTTCCCGGCGTACCAGCCGGGCGCGAGGGTCACCCCGAGGGCGTTCGTCCCACGGCGGAGGGCGTCGGTGACGTCGTAGGTCTGGTACGCCACGCGCTTGCGGTAGTCGGTCCAGCCGGGCGCCAGCTGGTCGCGGCCGACGCGGACGCCATTGAGGTGCGCTTCGTAGAGGCCCAGGGCCGTGGAGTAGAGCCGGGCGCGCGCCACGGGCTTGGCGAGCCGGAAGGTGCGGCGCAGCTGGGCGGGGGACTGGAGCGGGAGCACTTTGCCCCAGGGACCGCTGCCCCAGGCTGCCAGCTTCTTGGCGGTGGCCCAGCCGCTGTCGTCGTGGTCCGGGTCCGCCCAGGTGGCGGGGGGTTCGGTGTCGGTCGTGCGCCAGGTGGCGTCCGTGTGGTGGTGGGTGGTGCCGTCCTCGGTGGTGACCTCCAGGGTGGCCAGCAGCCCCGCCGGGCCCTTCTCGGCGTTGGTGGCCGCGATCGCGAGGGTGGCGGTGCCCTGGTCGAGGAATTCGGTGACGTCGACGGTGACCGGATGGCTCCATGCCTTGAGAACGCCCACCGCCTCGCGGGCGGCGACCTCGGTGCCGTTCACCTGGGCGGTGAAGCCGTCGTCGGCCGCCACCACCAGCCGGGCGCGGCGGACGGTGCCCGGGGCGTGGACGGAGGTACGGAACCACCGGGTGGCCGCCGGGGCCTCGGTGGCCGGATCCCCCTCGGGGAACCAGATCCAGGAGGCGCCCTCCAGGGACGGGGGCGCGGTCAGCGCGGCGGGCGCGGCGACCCAACGGGCCTGCCACTGACCGGAGTTCAGCAGCCCGGTCTCCCACCAGGCGGGGGCGGACCACGGGGAGGGGCGGCCGTGGCCGTCCCAGACCCGTACCGACCAGTGGTAGCGGGTGCGCGGGCGCAGGGCCGGGCCGTCGTAGGGGACCAGGACCGACTGGCGCGATGTCGTCTTGCCGCTGTCCCAGACGTCCGGCTCGCCGAGCCGGTCGGGGGAGGTGGCGACCCGGATGTGGTACGCGCTCT
>NZ_JAAAYH010000611.1:0-4065 GCF_018035285.1 Streptomyces sp. MK37H
GCCGTCCAGACCCGGTCTCCCCGCGGAGCAGCAGCGGGCCGAGCTGCTGGGCTTCCTCGACACCGCCGTGAGCCGCCGGCTCAACGCGGTGGTCTTCCAGGTGCGGCCGACGGCGGACGCGCTGTGGCCCTCACCGTACGAGCCGTGGGCGGAGTGCCTCACCGGCATCCAGGGCAAGGACCCGGGCTGGGATCCGCTGGGCACCGCCGTGCGCGAGGCACACCGGCGCGGGCTGGAGCTGCACGCCTGGTTCAACCCGTACCGGATCGCCAACCACACCGACCCGTCACGGCTGATCCCCACCCATCCGGCCCGGGTGCACCCCGAGTGGGTCGTGCCCTACGGCGGGAAGCTCTACTACAACCCCGGGCTGCCCGAGGTGCGCCGCTTCGTCCAGGACGCCATGCTGGACGCGGTCGCGCGCTATGACATCGACGCCGTCCACTGGGACGACTACTTCTACCCGTATCCGGTGGCCGGTCAGGTCTTCGACGACGACGCGGCGTACGAGCGCTACGGCGCGGGCTTCCCGGACCGCGCGGCCTGGCGGCGGAACAACATCGACCGCCTGGTGTACGAGACGGCCATGCGCGTCAAACGTCGGGGGCGGCGGGTGCGGTTCGGTATCAGCCCCTTCGGCGTCTGGCGCAACCAGGCCACCGACCCGCTCGGCTCCGCCACCACGGCGGGGGTGCAGACCTATGACGACCTCTACGCGGACACCCGGGGCTGGGTGCGGCGGGGATGGCTCGATTACGTCGTCCCGCAGGTCTACTGGAACATCGGCTTCGCCGCCGCCGACTACGCGGTGCTCGTCCCCTGGTGGTCGGAGGCGGTCCGGGGCACCGGGGTGAACCTCTACATCGGCGAGGCGCTCTACAAGGCGGGCGATCCGGCGCAGCCCGCGCCCTGGCAGGACCCGGCGGAGCTGTCCCGGCACCTCACCTTCGACCGGGGCTTTCCCCAGGTGCGCGGCAATGTGTACTTCTCCGCGAAGGAAGTGGCCGCCGACCGCAACGGCGCCATGGCGCGTGTGGTCGCCGACCACTATCCGTATCGCGTCCGTCCGCCCCGCTGACCCAGGCCCTGCCTCGCAGGGACGGCTAACGCTGCCTGGGTCCGGCTGCCAGGTGGCGGACGACCGAGTCGGGCCCGGGGGAGAACAGGCACTCGTGTCCGTCGTCCTCGTAACGCACGCGGTAGGGCGGTTCCCCGTTAACCCCGAGCACTTCGATGATCTCCGCTACACGATCGTGAATTCCGACAACCCTGCCGTGCACCAGCAGCTTGTCGCCTACGCTCGCCTCCATGTGCGTGACCTCCCGTCCGCTGGAGGGCAATGCGATCCCTGAGGCCAGTCTATGGCCGGTTGTCCTGGTTTGCGCCCGCCGGGGAGTGATTCCGGTCCACCGCTTCGGGGATCCGGTCGACCGCTTCGGATCCCCGCACCCGGCCCGGGGCGGAGGCCCGTACCGCCCCCGACGGGACCCGCGCCCGCTGCGTCACCCCGATGCACACCAGCACCGCGACGGCGGCGATCGGGGCGGCGGGGGTCAGCTTCTCGCCGAGCAGCAGCACCGACCACACCAGGGTGAGCAGCGGCTGGGCCAGTTGCAGCTGGCTGGCCCTGGCCACCCCGATGGCCGCCATCCCCCGGTACCAGACCACCATGCCCACGAACTGCGAGCCCACCGCCAGCCACAGCAGCCCGGCCACCGCCTGACCGCCGAGGTGGACGTCCTCGGCCGACAGCGCGAGCACCGCGCCCGGCACCGACAGCGGCAGACAGCCCACCAGCGCCCAGCCGATCACCTGCCAGCCCGGCATGTGGCCGGCCAGCCGGCCGCCCTCCGCATAGCCCGCCGCGCACACCGGCAGCGCGGCGAACAGATACAGATCGCCGATGGCGGGCGCGCCGCCGCTCTGCTGCACCGCGAAGGCGATCACCACCGCGGCCCCGGCCAGCGCCGCCGCCCAGAACACCCGCGAGGGCCGTATCCCGGTGCGTACGGCGGAGAAGGCGGCGGTGGTGAGCGGCAGCAGGCCGACCACCACGGCCGCGTGCGCGGTGGTGGAGGTCTGCAGGGCGAGCGTGGTCAGCAGCGGGAAGCCCACGACGACCCCGGCCGCGACGACCAGCAGCCCGGCCCAGTGGCGGCGGTCCGGCACCGGCACCCGCAGGACGGCCAGCGCCCCGCCCGCGATCAGCGCGGCGAGCACCATCCGGCAGGTGGTCACCGACCAGGCGCCGAGGCCGGTGAGCGCCCAGGCGGTGCCGGGGAAGGTGAGCGAGAAGGCGGCCACACCGAGCACCGCGAGCACGGTGCCGGTACGCGCGGCGGCAGGGATGCCGGTGCGGGAGGCGGACGACGGCGGGGTGTCGCCCCGGCCGTCGGCGGGACCGCCGCTCTCCGCTATCGCACTGTCCTGGGTAGCGCTATCCTGTGCTGTCATGCAACAGCGTAGCAGTGTGGCCCAACTCGCGGAATCGCTGCGGAAGGAGCTGAACCGCTACTCACCTGGAGAGAAGCTGCCGTCCAGCCGTGCCCTGGTCGAGCGCCACCGGGTGAGCCCGGTGACCGTCTCCCGCGCCCTCGCCGCGCTCTCCGCCGAAGGACTGGTGGTCACCCGCCCCGGCGCCGGTGCCTTCCGCGCCACCCGGCCGGGAGCCGGGGCGCCACGCCCGGGCGACACCTCCTGGCAGGAGGTCGCGCTGGGCGTGGAGACGGCCGGCGAGCAGGTGCGGCGCTCGGTGGACGCCTCGGGCGTCCTGGCCACGCTCGCCGCCCCACCGCCCGGGATCCTGGAGTTCAACAACGGCTATCTGCACTCCTCCCTCCAGCCGGAGCGGGCGCTGTCCGCCGCCCTGGCCCGCGCCGGACGGCGGCCCGGGGCGTGGGACCGCCCGCCGGTGGAGGGGCTCCCCGAGCTGCGCGCCTGGTTCGCCCGCGAGATCGGCGGCCCGGCCGGGGCCCTCGGCGCTGCCGACGTCCTGGTCACCGCGGGCGGCCAGTCCGCGCTCACCTGTGCGCTGCGCGGCCTCGCCCCGCCCGGTGCGCCCGTCCTCGTCGAATCCCCGACCTACCCCGGGGTGCTCGCCGCCGCCCGCGCCTCCGGGCTGCGCCCCGTCCCGGTGCCGGTGGACACCGACGGGGTCCGGCCCGAGCTGCTCGCCGAGGCGCTGCGGGCGACCGGTGCCCGGGTCTTCGTCTGCCAGCCGCTGTTCCAGAACCCCACCGGTGCGACGCTCGCCTCCGAGCGGCGCCGCGAGGTGATCGGGATCGCCCGTGAGGCGGGCGCGTTCGTGGTCGAGGACGACTTCGCCCGCCGGCTCGTCCACGAGGACGCGGCGCCGCTGCCCGACACTCTCGCCGCCGACGACCCCGACGGGGTGGTGGTCCATGTCTGCTCGCTCACCAAGGCCACCTCGCCCAGCCTTCGGGTGGGCGCGCTCGCCGCCCGCGGCCCCGCGCTGGGGCGGCTGCGCGCGATCCAGGTCGTCGACAGCTTCTTCGTGCCCCGCCCGCTCCAGGAGGCCGCCCTGGAACTCGTCGGCGCCCCCGCCTGGCCCCGCCATCTGCGCAACGTCGCCGCCGAGCTGCGCACCCGCCGCGAGGCGCTCGTCACCGCCGTACGGCGGGAGCTGCCCGCGCTGGAGCTGCGCCATGTCCCGCCCGGCGGCTACCACCTGTGGCTGCGGCTGCCCCACGGCACCGACGAGTCCGCCCTGGGCTCCGCCGCGCTGCGCGCCGGGGTCGCCGTCGCCCCCGGCGGTCCGTACTTCTGCGCCGAACCGCCCGCGCCACATGTGCGACTGAGCTTCGCGTCAGTGGCGGGCCTCGGCGAACTGGCCGAGGGGGTACGGCGGTTGCGCACCGCGTGCGACGAGGCCCTCGCGGGGGCGTAGGGGGTGTCCGACGGGTCGTGGCGCCTGCGGCGGGCTACTCCCCTCCCCGCCCCTTCCCTCAGCATCGATATGCGGCTCCACCACATGGCGGGGCTTCGCCTCTTCCCGCAGCACCGATATGCGGCTCCGCCGCGTGGCGGGGCTCCGCCCCAGGCCCC
>NZ_JAAAYH010000612.1:0-4052 GCF_018035285.1 Streptomyces sp. MK37H
TGACCTGAGTCGGAGATTTTCGGGTAGTTCTCGCGAGCTGGCTGACGTGCCGGAGGCCGGACTTCAGCAGGCCGGGTCGGACCTGGCGACCGCCCGACATCCGGTTGATGGCCGCCCATCTGACGAAGAACTTCCGACTCAGGTCACTAGCTAGGCGGCCGCACCCTCGGCCGGGAGGTCCATCGGGTACGGCTCGCCGAAGTCCGCCGAGCGGCTGACCTTCTCCCAGGCGGTCGCCTCGGCGAGCTGGCGCTGGGAGTAGTCCCGCGCCATGGTCGCCGCGTTCACGCCCAGCGGGAGATGGCTCGGGACCTCGCCGCGATGGACGGTCCGCACGATGATCTCGGCGGCGCGCCGAGGGTCCCCGGCCGCACCGTCCGTGCTCTGCCGCACCCGCCGATTCATCTCCCCGACAGTCGCGTCATAGGCGTCGGGGATCGGGTGGACCGTCATGGAGGAACCGGCCCAGTCGGTGGCGAAGCCGCTCGGCTCGACGACCATGACGCGCACGCCGAGCGGCGCGGTCTCCGCGGCGAGGACCCGGCTGAAGCCGTCCACCGCGAACTTGGCCGCCTGGTAGGAGGCGATGCCCGGCGATCCGCCGACCCGCCCGCCGATCGAGGAGATCTGCACGACGGTGCCGGCTCCCTGCTGCCGCAGGACGGGGAGCGCGGCCTTGGTGACGTGGTAGACGCCCCAGAAGTTCGTCTCGAACTGGGCGCGGAAGTCCTCGTCGTCCGAGGTCTCGATGGGCGACACATTCGCGTATCCCGCGTTGTTCACGAGCACGTCGACGCGCCCGAAGCGGGCGAGCGCCGCCTCGACGGCCTCGCGCGCCGCCTCGGGGCGCGTGACGTCCAGTGCGAGGGGGTGGATGCGGTCGCCGTACTCCTTGAACGCCTCCGCGAGCGCCTCGGGGCGCCGGGCGGTGGCCACGACGCGGTCACCGGCTTCGAGGGCGGCGGTGACCAGGGCGCGGCCGAGACCGCGCGACGAACCGGTGATGAACCAGACCTGTGAACCCATAACCTGTGAACTCATACCGTTAGTACAACACCGTTCTCTTATTTACGCAACAGCGTTCTCTTAAGGGTTCCTATGATGTCCGGCATGACTACGCCTGCCTTCCAACGTGCGCGCAGTGCCCAGGCCAAGCAGGCGCGGGAAGAGGCGATCTTGGACGCGGCCCGTGCCCTCGCCCGCGAGCGCGGGATCCGGGACGTCACCCTCACCGACATCGCCGGGGCCGTGGGGATGCACAAGTCGGCCCTGCTGCGCTACTTCGAGACGCGGGAGCAGATCTTCCTCAGGCTCACCGCGGAGGGCTGGCGGCAGTGGTCCGCCGAGCTGCGCGGCGAGCTGGAACGCCGGACGCACGCCACGGCCCCGGAGGTCGCCGAGGTCGTCGCCGCCACGCTGGCGGCCCGGCCGGTGTTCTGCGACCTGCTGGCCCAGGCGCCCATGAACCTCGAACGCAATGTGTCGATCGACTCGGTGCGCGACTTCAAACTGGTGACGCTCGAGGAGATCGAGCTGATCGGCGACGAGCTGCGCCGGCTGCTCGGGCTGACCGAGCTCCAGACCGTCGACCTCGTCGCCACGGCGACCAGCCTGGCCGGGGCGCTGTGGCAGATGGCCACCCCCGGCCCGCGCCTACGGGAGCTCTACGAGACCGACCCCCGCCTCGGCCACGCGATCGTCGAGGTGGAACCCCGCCTGCGCCGCGTCCTCACCGCGTTCCTCAGCGGCCTCGACGCGGAATCGTCGGCGGCCTCGAGCGACACCTAGGGCGTGTGTCGAAAGTGGCGCCGTCCGCCCGGAGGGCGGGCCCCGCGGCGTCTGGTGCGTGCGATCGCAAGGCGGAGGGTCGTCCTCGCGGGGGTACCTCCCGGACGGAGTCCGGGGGCGGGCCTACTCGGACGATCCCGACAACGCGGCGAGCGTGCGTGCCAGGCGTCGCGGGGCAGGCGGGACTTTCGAAACACGCCCTGGCAGCACCCCATGGCCCGGATGGCGCCCCGGCCTCAGCCCCGCAGCTCCGCCTCCACGAAGCGCCGCAGGTGGCGGCGGGCGTCGGCCACGCTCAGGGCCGGGACCTGGCGGAGGCGGCGCAGGGCGAGGCCGTCGGACAGGGCGGAGAAGCGGAGGGCGAAGTCGGCCGGGTCGTCGCAGTGGAAGTCGCCCTCGGCCCGGCCCCGTTCCACCAGGGCCCGGATCTCGCCGTGCCAGCTCTCGTACCGCTCCGCCTGGCCACGGGCGAAGGTCTGGTCCCGTTCACCCGCGTTCCAGTAGTCGAACCACATCCGCCAGTGCCGGTCCGTGTCCTCCGTGAAGAGCGCGTCGATGAGCAGCCGCAGCCCCTCCGCCCCGCTGGTGGCCTGCCCGGCGGCGTCGCTCAGCGCGGCGTAGTAGCGCTCTATGTGCAGCACCATCGCCTCGGAGAGGACTTCCTGCACGCTTTCGAAGTGGTACGTGACCGTGCCGACCGATACCCCGGCCGCGGCCGCCACCTCGCGCACCCCAACGGCCTTGGTGCCGCGCTCGGCGATGAGCGGCACCGCGGCCTCCACGATGAGCCGGCGGCGCACCTCGGTGGGCTGCCGGGTGCGGGCGGAGGCGGCGACGGCGCGGCGCGGTGGGCGGCGTTCGGAACGGGACGTCACGCGGACGTCCTCGGTGTGGTGCGGTGCCATGCGCGCGTGGCCACTGTCTCTCCGTTCGCCCGTGCCTCGATGCTGCTGTCCATGATGAATTCCTCCGCCGTGGCCCGCAGTTCCATGGCGGTGACGACCTCCGCGTCCCAGTCCCCGCGCCGCAGCCGGATGGTCCACCGAGAGCTTGCCACGGCCGACAGCGGATCGCCGGAGCGGATGCGGTAGGTCTCGCGGGCGCTCTCCTCGTAGCGCAGCCCGTCCGGATAGGTGCGGGAGCCGCCGTAGTTGGGGTCCACCTCCAGCACGTACTCCCCCGTGGCGACGTCATGGGTGACGGTGCGTTCGGGGCGGGGATCGGCAGGCGGATCGACGGTCACGGGAAGCGGCGGGGCCTGTTCGGGCTCCTCGAAGGTGATCGGCGGGCGGCCCGCGTCGGCGCCCGGGTCCCGTACCGGCAGCAGCAGCGCGCTCTCCCCCGGCACGACCGTCAGCCCGCCGCGCTCGCCGTGCGGCCAGACCCACGGCCAGTACGCGTCGGAGACGGCGACCCTGACGCGGTGGCCGGGCGGGAAGGCGTACCCCGTGGCGTTCAGCTCAAACTCGACGTCCTCTTCACGCCCCGGCTCCCACTCCACGGCCTTGTCCCGGCCGTGCCGGGACATCAGGTTGAGCACCCCACGGGTGACCAGGGTGGAGGAGCCGTCGGGTGCCACATCGCAGACCCGGGCGATGACATGGGCGCGCGGGGTGGCGCTGTCCAGCCGCAGCCGTACTCGGGGGCGGCCCAGGATCTCCACCCGCGCTCGCAGCGGCGCCGAGTCGAAGTAGACCGAACGGCCGTCCTCCTCGCGCTGGTCGGGCGGCAGATCGGTGGCGTTGCCGAAGGGGAAGAAGCGTCCGGCGTCCAGCCCGGTGTGCAGCGGCGAGCGCACGATCACCGGCTCGTCGGCCGGGCCGCCGAGGGGGCGTTCGTCCCAGCCGACGGACGGCGACGGCCAGGAATCCTCGCCGACCCAGCGGCCCGGCATCGTCTCGTATGAGGTGGCGGGCGGTACGGGGTCGTTGATCCAGGCGCGGAGGATTGGCTCGTCCAGCACACCGGTCGGCTCGTCCTTGAGCCAGTGGTCCCACCAGCGCAGGGTCTCCTGGAGGAAGCCGATCGCCGGGCCCGGGGGCAGCCCCCGGTCCGGGTACTGGTGCGACCAGGGGCCGATCAGCCCGCGTACGGGCGCGTCGAGGTGCTCCAGCAGGCGCAGCACGGTGTCCCGGTACGGGTCGGCCCAGCCGCCGACCGCGAGCACGGCGGCCTCGATCGCGCCGTAGTCCTCGCAGACGCTGCCGTGCCGCCAGTAGTCGTCGCGCTCCTGGTGGGCGAGCCAGGTGTGCAGATACGGCTCG
>NZ_JAAAYH010000613.1:0-4043 GCF_018035285.1 Streptomyces sp. MK37H
CCCGCCACTCCCCCGGCTCAGCCGCCCGCGGCGCCGTCCGGCCCCGCCGATCTGACCAAGAGCGACAACGAGGACGCCCGATGACGACCCCGTACCAGCAGCAGTACCAGGCGCCCGTCCCCCCGCAGGGTCCTCCGCAGGGTGGTCCTCCGCAGATGCCGCCGCAGGCGGCCCCGCACCAGCCGGCGCCCTCCGGGCCTCCGTCGCAGCCGTACGCCGGTGTCGGCCCGTACACCTCGCCGATCCCGGTCCGCCAGACCCATCTCGGCAATGCCCTCGCCTCCGAGTGGACCAAGATCAAGTCGGTGCGCTCCACGATCTGGACGCTGGGCGTGATGGTCGCGCTGGTGGCCGGGATCGGACTCCTGGTGGCGGCGAGCACCAGCGACAGCGACTACGAGACCGTCCCCACCACCCTCCCCGGATTCTTCGGCACCCTGCTCGGCCAGCTGTGCATCGTCACCCTCGGGGTGCTCGTGATCACCTCCGAGTACGGCACCGGGATGATCCGGACCACCCTCACCGCCTCCCCGCAGCGCTCCCGGGTGCTCACCGCCAAGGCGCTGGTGTTCTTCACCCTCTCGTTCGCCACCACGACCCTCGCGCTCGCGCTGGTGGCCTTCGCCAGCACCGGGATGCACAGCGGGCCGGGTGTCCAGGAGCCGACGAGTGACCAGCTCCTGGGCTCGACGGTCGGCGCGGGGCTCTATGTGTCGCTGCTGGGACTGCTCTCGCTGGCCGTCGGCTGCATGCTGCGGCACTCCGCGGGCGCGATCACCACGATGCTCGGTGTGGTGCTGCTCCCGGCCATCCTCCCCGCGTTCCTGATGATGTCGGACAGCCTCCGCGATCTGGGGGAGAAGATGCAGGAGTACTCCTCGCCCCAGGCGCTGGCCTCCCTCTTCCGGATCGACGAGAGCCTGAACAGCGGCTGGCCCCAGCTGTGGGCGCTGGCCGGAGTCACGGCGGGGGCGATGGTCGCCGCCTATGTGCTGCTGGAGAAGCGCGACGTGTAGGGCTCGCGGGGCCCGAGCGGGGCCCGAGCGGGGCCCGAGCCGGATGCGCGGGGCCCGAGCCGGACGTACCCGCGCCTCGTCAATATCGCGGTGCGTTACGGGACCGCTGGAGCTTCGCGCTCCGGCGGTCCCGTGCGTTCCAGCACGCGTTGTGCCAGTGGCGCCGGTCGTCCACGCCCATGTGCTGCTGCCAGGCGACCACATGCGCCACCCCCGGCGGAATCTCCTGGTCGCAGCCCGGGCAGCGGTAGTGCTTGGCGGCCGCCCCGCCGCCGACCTGCCGGACCACCCATTCCTCGCCCTGCCAGGTCTCCATGCGGTCGAGGCCATAACGGCCCGTACTCTCGTGGCCGACGGGCTTTTCGCCGCCTCGCGGGCGGTTTCGGCGTGGAGACACGGGGCACCTCGACAGAACTGGGACCTAACGGGCTGTGACCAGCCTACGCGCTACGGTCACCCGCCAGGAAAGCCGTCGTCCACACCCACGCTCTGATCATCATGAAAACTTCATGCTCGGCCGTGCCCTTGGCACGTGTCAGGCGTTAATGCCTACGAGGGGGGATGCCCGCGCCGGCACATCAGCCGCGACAAGGAGGCAGTTTCACAATGGATGTGGGGGCTTTCATCCTGGCCGCTCAATTCCCAGGCCAGGGACAGGAGGAGGCGCTGCACCGGGCGGTCCGGTCGGCCGAGCTCTCCGAGGAGACCGGGCTGGACGCGGTCTGGGTCGCCGAGCACCACTTCGTTCCGTACGGCGTCTGCCCGTCCGCGGTCACCCTCGCCGCCCTGCTGCTGGGACGTACCCGCCGGATCGGCGTCGGTACGGCGGTGAGCGTACTGCCGACCGCGCATCCCGTCGCGCTGGGTGAGCAGGCGGCACTGCTCCATCTCCTCTCCGGTGGCCGGTTCACACTGGGTGTCGGCCGTGGCGGGCCCTGGGTGGACCTCGAGGTCTTCGGTTCGGGCCTGCGGGCGTACGAGCAGGGCTTCCCCGAATCACTCGATCTGCTGCTGCGCTGGCTGCGCGAGCCCCGGGTCGGGACCGACGGCGAGCGGTTCGCCTTCCGCGAGGTGACGGTGGTGCCGCGCCCCGACGACGCCCTCGCCGGGCCGGTGGTGGGCGCCCCGCCGGTGGTCGTCGCCTGCACCTCGCCCACCAGTGTGCGGCTGGCCGCCGAGCGCGGGCTGCCCATGCTGCTCGGCATGCACTGCGGGGACGAGGAGAAGGCCGAGGTGGTCGGCCTGTGGCGGAAGTCCGCGCTGGCGGCGGGCCGTTCACCGGAGCATGTCGAGGCGGTGGCGGCGCGCCATGTCTCGGCCGGGGTGGTGCAGATCGCGGACACCCGCCCCGCGGCGGCCGAGGTCCTGACCAAGGCGATGCCCGGCTGGCTGCGGCAGGGTCTGGAGGCGCATGTGACGGTCGACGGCCGGGAGCGCCGGATGCGCGACCCGGTGGCCTATGCGGAGCTGCTGTGCGAGCTGCATCCGGTGGGCTCGCCGCGGCTGTGCGCCGACCGGCTGGCGGCGACCGCCGAGCGCACCGGGATCCACCGGTTCGCGCTGCTGGTCGAGGGGTCGGGCGATCTGGCGGCCACGGAGGAGAATGTACGACGGCTCGGTGGTGAGGTGCTGCCGCTCCTGCGCTGATACACCTCCCCCTGGTGGAGCGGCAGCGTACGTCCCATCAGCAGTCGCGGAGTTCGGGTGACTGGTTGAGCAGCTGCCCCCGGACCGAGGTGAAACGGGCGAGGCGCTCGTCGGCCGATGCGTCCATCGGGAAGACCGCCACCCGATGACAGTTCTGGAAGGCCAGCCGCACGCCGAAGTGGCGCTGCAGCGCGCCGCGTATCGCGTCACTGGCGAGTGCGCGGAGCAGTTGACCGCGCGCCTGCTCATCGGGCGGCGGCGTCTGGTTGTCGGCGAACTCCCCGCCGTCCACCTTCAGCTGGGCCACCAACGAGCTGATCATCTCCCATGCGTACGGTAGGGAGTTCCGGACGCAGTCGACGAAGGCCGCTTCGTCGACCTCGCCTCGCTCGGCCTGTTCGAGCAGGGCCGGTGAGACGTCGAGCGACATGGGTTCTCCTCTCGCGACCCCGCGAGCGGGGTCTCAGGGATGGGAAGGGCGGACGGCGACGCAGCGTACCCGTCCGACGACCACCCGCTTCAACGGTAAGTCGGCCACTGCGCCCGCACCAGGAGAATGGGCACACAACCAGCCATCGCCGAAGGGGTCCATCGGCGGACGAATCGCGTGCGGCGGTGGTGGTCGAGTAGCGTTGCCGACCATGCGTCTCGTCATCGCCCGGTGCTCGGTGGACTACGCCGGCCGCCTCACCGCCCACCTCCCCTCGGCACCCCGTCTGATCCTGGTCAAGGCCGACGGCAGTGTGTCCATCCACGCGGACGACAGGGCCTACAAACCCCTCAACTGGATGTCTCCGCCGTGCACGCTGAAGGAAGGCGACGACGATGTGTGGACGGTCGTGAACAAGGCGGGGGAGAAGCTCATCATCACCATGGAGGAGGTCCTCCATGACTCCTCGCACGAACTCGGCGTCGACCCCGGCCTGATCAAGGACGGTGTCGAGGCCCATCTGCAGGAGCTGCTCGCCGATCGTATCGAGACACTCGGCGATGGCTGGACGCTTATTCGGCGTGAATACCCCACCGCCATCGGCCCCGTGGACATTCTCTGCCGCGACGCGGACGGGGCGACGGTCGCCGTGGAGATCAAACGCCGTGGTGAGATCGACGGTGTCGAACAGCTCACCCGCTATCTCGAACTCCTCAACCGGGACCCGCACCTCGCCCCGGTGAAGGGCGTCTTCGCCGCCCAGGAGATCAAGCCCCAGGCCCGCGTCCTCGCCACGGACCGGGGCATCGGCTGCGCGGTGCTGGACTACGACGCGCTCCGGGGCATCGAGGACGACAAGCTCCGGCTCTTCTGACGCGGAGCCCGATCTGACGTGGGAGGCCGGGGCCTCCTCCCGTCGTACGGCCTCACGCCCGCCCCCCGGAGCCGGG
>NZ_JAAAYH010000614.1:0-4002 GCF_018035285.1 Streptomyces sp. MK37H
GTCCACCCGGACCGCGATCTCGTCCCACATCCCCGCGCATTCACGGGCGAGGCTGGCCACGATGCCGCTGCAGTGCGGCGGCACGTTCGCGATGATTTCCTGCCATTCCTCCGTGCTGAGCATGTTGATGTTGAGCAACCGGAGCAGCCTGCGCCCCGTCTCGTTGAACCGCAGGGCGGGGTCCGAGGTGAGACGGTGCACGGCCGCGAGGCGGTCGGCCATCGGGACCACCTCGGCGGTGGCCGCGCCCGCCGTGGACCGGCTCAGCGCCTCGGTCCGCCGACCCTCGGCCTTCACCGCGCCACGCGACTTCGGCAAGGGGTCCTCGCCCCTGCTCATACGGTTCCTGACGTCCCGTGCGGTCTCCGGGGAGATGCCCGCGGCCCGGGCGATCTGGCGCAGCGACAGACCCGGGTTCGCCGTGATCAGCCTGCTCGCCAGCTCGCGCCCCGCGGCGCTGTTGATGGGACGGACCCGGCCGTCCTGACCGATACGGCTGCCACTGGCCGCCTCCTCGGCCGACGTCCGCCGCCGGATCTCCGCGACGGTGCCCGCCGAGATGCCCGAGACCGACGCGATCATGCGATCCGACCACTGGGGATGCGACACGATGATGCGCGCGGCCGCGGACTTCCGGTCCGTCATCGACAGCGGCAGGCCATGGGTGATGTTGGAGCCGACGGCCAGGACGAACGCGTCGGCCTTGCTGCCGTCGAAGAACTTGACCTCGATCTTCTCGTCGCCGCGGAGCTCCGCGGCCCGTAGCCGGTGGGCACCGTCGACCACCCGCATCGTGGACCGGTGAACGATGATGGGCGGTAACGTGACTTCTGTCTCCGCCAGCGCTTGGATGTGCTCCGGGTCCTCCCCTGAACTTCGCGGTGATTCCGCCGTCGAAATCGACGCGATGTCGACTTCGACGACCACTTCCTCAAGTTGCTGATCGAACATCGCCAACCCCCCGCTCCAAGGCGAGCTCGCCTCGAAAAGAATTTCTATCCGGGGGGTGGCAGGCATGCTTTGGACACCACTTCGAAGATCGCCAATCGTGGCCGATCAATATCGACCACCCCCCGTTGCCGCACTTCGCGAAATCGCGAAAGGCCGTTCAATCTTTCGACGCAGACTCTAACAGCGGTCAGGCGGTTTGACACCCCGTATCCACGCACGGCGCGCCGCGGTTACTCAACTAGAACTCATGGTTTCGGATAGGGCGATCACCAGCGGAAGCGAAGGCGTTCTGTACGTGCTTACTGATACCAGCGGGACGAGGCGCGTCACATGAGGTGAAGGCAGCTCCGTTCAGCCCCTCACCTGGCCCTTCGCGTTCTTTCCCGGAGCCCTGGGGCAGGCATGAAATGCTTTCACGGGGCATGCGGGAACGCCAAATCAGGGGAATCCAGGGAATGCCGCTCCGGAATCCATGACGTCGTCCCGCCGGCGGGACGGAAAGCATTGGCTAGAGGTTCTACGGAGCGCTGTTTACGCCCCCAGGGCAGGCGGACCGGCGGCGTGGCCGGGAATATTCGGGACCGGGTCGTCGGCCGCTTCGTCGAGCATCTGGATGATCCAATCCATGAGCTCGAGCCCGGCGGTCTCCGCCGCCCGCTCCCAGCGGATTCTGCGCTCGGCGACCACGCTCACCTGCACAACGCCCGGCTCCTGTGCGGCTTCCGGAGACTGACGCCGCATCCGTATCTGCCGGCGTAATGCATTCCGGGTCCAGCCGCCCTCCTCGGCCCGGGTCAGCCACTCCTCCTGCTCGGCCTCGGGCAGGGCCGCCACTTCCGCGTGGTGCTGAAAACTCAGCTTGCCCCGCCGCCTGCCGGGCTCGAACTTGCGTGCCACCCAGGCGTAGTTGCGGAGCGTCTGATAGTCGAGCGAGGTCTGCTTCAGCGCCTGGCGGTAGCGGTCGGGGTAGTGCTCCTGGCCGAACACGAGCCAATCGCCCAGCCACCACGCGGAGGAGTCGGCGATGACGTGGATCTGCTGGCCGAGGTGGCGCCACTCGGACAGCGGCAGATCGGGAGGGAGTGACAATCCCGTTCGCCGGGTGGTCGTCCGCCCGTTCGCGGGGATGGACATCGTGCACACCTCACCTGCCCTCGTCTTCGGCGGCCTCATCCTCCACGGAGCGGGGTTTCGGCGAGGTTTCATCGCACCTGGCCGGTTTCCACCGGCCGAGAACCACATGACGCACGAGCAACCGAGGGCGTTACGGTTCCGAAACCCACGCACCGATCTACTGGGCGGATGGATGCGGAATCAGTCTCACCGCGAGCCGACAGAGGAGGCCACATGGACACCGCAGCCCGGCGGTGTGCCGAATGCGGCGCCGAGTTCACCTGGACCAGCAGGAACCCGACGCGCAGGTTCTGCGGCTCCAGATGCAAGACCCGGTGGTGGCGGGCCCACCGCCGTGGCGCGGACACCGCGGACACCACGGACACCACGGACACCGCGGACCGGACGCACCACCGGTCGGCTGCGCCGGTGCCCCCGCTCAGCACCGGCCATGAGTGCCCGAACTGCGGTCAGCACATCACCGTGCTCAATCTGATCGTCGCGGCCGACGGCGGTTCCGGGTCCGGCACCCTCATCGGCTGACGTCCGGCCGCAGGGCGGGCAGCACCGCGGAGCCGACACTTTCGATCAACTCGGTGGGCGGGTCGTAGGAACCGACGTGCTGGAGGAACACATCGGTCACCCCGTCGGCGTGCAGCGCGGTGAGCCGTCCGGCGATCTCCTCGGCGGTTCCGGAGAGGCAGAACTCCTGGGCGAAACGCAGGGCCACCTCATCGCTCACCCACGCCGAGCAGATCTCGACGGCCGCGTCCCAGTCCTCGGCGTGTACGAGGTCCGGATAGACCCCCTCCACCCGCGCCGGGACGTCCAGTTCGATCCCGGCCAGGGCGAGGAAGGGCGCCCCGCCGTTCTGGGCGATCGACGCACAGATCGGCTTGAGCAGCCGGGCTTCGGCCGCCACGTCGTCCCGCGGATCGGGCGGCGATCAGGAGGTGTTGTCCGGGCGGGCGGTGTTGTCCGGGCGGGAGGTGTTGTCCGGGCGGGCGGCCAGGTCGAGTGCGATGTCCGTGATCATGTCTTCCTGGCCGCCGACCATCCCGCGGCGGCCCACCTCGACCAGGATCGCGCGGGTGTCCAGGCCGTGGCGGACCGCGGCTGCCTCGGCGTGGCGCAGGAAGCTGGAGTACACCCCCGCGTAGCCGAGGGTGAGGGTCTCCCGGTCGACGCGGACCTCGCGGTCCTGGAGGGGCCGTACGAGGTCGTCGGCGGCGTCCATGAGGGGGAACAGGTCGCAGCCGTGCTTCCAGCCCATCAGGTCGGCGACGGCGATGAACGCCTCCAGCGGGCAGTTGCCCGCCCCCGCGCCCTGGCCCGCGAGGGAGGCGTCGACGCGGGTGACGCCGTTCTCCACGGCCACTACGGTGTTGGCCACGCCGAGGGCGAGGTTGTGGTGGGCGTGGATGCCGAGTTCGGTGCCCGGGTCGAGCACATCGCGGTAGGCGCGGAAGCGGTCGCGGACACCGTCCATGGTGAGCCGGCCGCCGGAGTCGGTGACGTACACACAGTGGGCGCCGTAGGACTCCATCAGCCGTGCCTGGCGGGCGAGTTCGGCCGGTTCCGCCATGTGCGACATCATCAGGAACCCGGCCACGTCCATGCCCATCTCGCGGGCGGCGGAGATGTGCTGGGCGGAGATGTCGGCCTCGGTGCAGTGGGTGGCGATGCGCACGGAGCGGATGCCGAGGGCATGGGCCTGCTTGAGGTCGTGCAACGTGCCGATGCCCGGCAGCAGCAGGGTGGTGGGGATCGCCGTGCCGGTGCCCGCGACGACGGCCTCGATCCAGTCCCAGTCGGTGTGGGCGCCGATTCCGTAGGTGATGCTGGAGCCGGACAGGCCGTCGCCGTGGGCGATCTCGATGGCGGCCACCCCGGCGGCGTCCAGGGCGGCGGCGATGGTGCGGGCCTGCTCGACGGTGT
>NZ_JAAAYH010000615.1:0-3994 GCF_018035285.1 Streptomyces sp. MK37H
CGGGTCCAGCCCAGGGCCGAAGCCGGGTGCGGCGGGGGCGCCTTGGCCGCCGGCGCCGGTGGGCCCGTCGGCCGCGGGGCCCCGGCGGACCAGCTCGCCCAGGGTGCGGCGCACGCCCGTGTCGTACGCGGAGAAGGTGCGCCGCAGCAGCGGCAGGACGTCGGTGAACGCCTCGGCGGGAACGGAGATCAGCCAGCGGTCGACCAGGCCGAGCAGCCGCTCGTCGTGGACGAGCAACATGCCGCCGCCCGCACCGCCGCCGATGAACCCCTCGATCCAGGAGGCCGCTTCGGGCGGCTGGGTGCCGGGCGAGAGCGCGAGCCCCATCAGCCGGGCCGCCTCGTCCTCGGCGAGCCGGCCGTCGTCCAGCAGCAGCCGCGCGGCACGGCCCCGGATCAGCCCGGGGGTGGCGGGGGTGCCGTCCCGCCCGGCGAGGTTGCGCAACATGGCCGCCCAGCGGGCCCGCAGGCCCTCGGCGGCGCGGGGCTCGGCTGCCCGCGTCTCCGTTGTCGACATGTCTGCTGTCGACATGTCGGTCCGCGTGTGTGGCTGCGTACCGGCATCCGTTCCGGCCGTCTCTGTTTCCGACAGCAGGGCGATCGCCCGGTGCACGGCCTCCATATGGCGGCGCATCTCGGCGGCGGCGTCGGCGTCGAGACCGACGCAGGCGGGCGGCAGCCCGACCAGTATCCGCTCGGCCAGACCCACAGCGACCTCGCCGAGTGCGGCGGTGTCGGTGCCCCGTACGTCCCCGTAACGCACCGAGCGCACCAGGGCGGGCAGGGCCTGGGCGAGATGGCCGACGTCCGCGTCGAGCGCGGCCCGGTCGGCGAGCGAGCGCATCACGACGGGGACGGCCCCGGAGAGCCCCGCGAGCAGACAGCGCTCGGCCAGCTCGGTCACCTCGGCGAGCCCCTTGGCGCTCCGGGCCTCGGTCTCCGCCTTGGCCGTGGCCGCCGACAGCACCGTGGTGCCCCACACCCCCGCCTCGGCGACCCGCACCGCCAGCTCCGGCTCCCACCGCAGCCGCCAGGTCTCCCTGAAGGTGCCGGTGCTGCCGCGCGAGACGGCCGGGGCGCCCCAGTCGACCCCGAGCAGCCGCAGCCGGTGCAGCAGACGGCTGCGCCCGGCGTCGGTCTCCTTGCGCAGGTCCAGCTCCAACTCGCGCTCCAGCGCCTCGGGCTTGAGCCGCAGCGAGCGCTGGGTGCGCGTCAGATCGCGCTGGAGCGGCACCGCCGGAGCCGACTCGGGGACTTCGCCCAGGATGTCGCCGACCACGAGCCGGTCCCGTACGAGCGCGATCGGCACATCGGAGCCGTCGCACATCACCGCCCTTACGGCGTCGAGGGTCTCGGCGAGCCCGGCGAGCGGACGTCCGCGCATGGCGGCCAGGGTTTCGGCGAGCCTTACGGCCTCGATGACATGGGCCGAGGACACCGCGAAGTCCTCGTCCCGCAGCAGCCCGGCGACCTTGGTGAGCCAGCGCTCAACGGGCCGGTCCGGGGCGTGGAAAAGATGGTCGTACCAGCCGGGCGAGGTGATGCCCGCCCCGTATCCGCTGTGCCGGGCCAGCCGCCGGTGGGTCCACGGCACCCAGCTGATCTCGGTCTTGACCTTGGGCAGCCCCTTGAGGAGCTTCCGGTCGGCGGTCGCGGTGGTCCGCTCCCCCAGCGCCGGTACGTGCCACGCCCCGCAGACGACCGCGACCTCGTCCCCGAACTCCCGCCGCGCCTCGCGCAGCCGCAGCCGCATATGGGCCTCGCGTACCGCGTCGTCCTCGTGGCCGCCGTGCCCGTACGCGGCGCGCAGCGCCTCCATGGCCTCCGCCACGGCCGTGAACGCCTCAGCGCCGCCGGTCCCGCGGTGCTCGATGACGTCCTCCCACCAGCGCTCCGGGTCGTCGTATCCGGCCGCCTCGGAGAGGACGGCCAGCGGATCGACACGCATCCGCTCGGCGGAGGCGGCGGCCGGGGCGGCCTGGTCGCCTGGAGCGGCCTGTTCGCCTGGAGCGGCCCGGTCACCGGGGGCGGCCCGGTCACCGGGGTCCGCCGGATCGAGCGGGCCGGGCTCAACCGCCGGGACGGGCCGACCGGCCGGATCAGACGGACCAGCCGGGGCGGGCTCGGCCGCCGGGGGCTTCTTCGCCGCCATGGCCAGCGAGTTGGCCGCCGGGAGATCGATGAACCGCACCGGAACCTCATGGGCCAGCGCCCACTGGATGGCCGCCCACTCCGGGGAGAACCCGGCCAGCGGCCAGAACCCGGCGCGCCCCGGGTCGTCCGCGGCATGGGCGAGCAGCGCCACCGGCGGACGCATGTCCTTCTCGGCGGCGAGCCCCACGATCGCGTCCGCCTCCGGCGGCCCCTCGATCAGCACCACGCGCGGTGGGCACGCGTCCAGCGCGGCCCGCACCGCCCGCGCCGACCCGGGCCCGTGGTGTCGCACGCCCAGCAGCAGCGGGCCCGTGGCCCGCGCCCGTGGGGCGCCCGTCATGCGGTCACCTCTCGGCACGCGCGGTAGAAGTCCTTCCAGCCCTCGCGCTCGCGGACCACCGTCTCCAGGTACTCCTGCCAGATGACACGGTCGGCCGCCGGGTCGCGGACGACCGCGCCCAGGATGCCCGCGGCCACATCGCCCGACCTGAGCACGCCGTCGCCGAAGTGGGCGGCGAGGGCGAGGCCGCCGGTGACCACGGAGATGGCCTCGGCCGTGGACAGCGTGCCCGAGGGCGACTTCAGCTTCGTACGGCCGTCGCCGGTCACTCCGTCGCGCAGCTCGCGGAAGACCGTGACCACCCGGCGGATCTCCTCGACGCCCTCCGGGAGCTCCGGGAGCTCCAGCGAGCGGCCGATCTGGGCGACGCGGCGGGAGACGATGTCGACCTCGTCCTCCGGGGTCGCGGGCAGCGGCAGCACGACCGTGTTGAAGCGGCGGCGCAGGGCGCTGGAGAGTTCGTTGACGCCGCGGTCGCGGTCGTTGGCGGTCGCGATCAGATTGAAGCCGCGGACCGCCTGGACCTCCTCCCCCAGCTCCGGGATCGGCAGCGTCTTCTCGGAGAGGATGGTGATCAGCGTGTCCTGCACATCGGCCGGGACGCGCGTCAGCTCCTCCACGCGCGCGGTCATGCCGTCCGCCATCGCGCGCATCACCGGGCTCGGCACGAGCGCGTCCCGGCTCGGGCCGTGGGCGAGGAGCTGGGCGTAGTTCCACCCGTACCGGATGGCCTCCTCGGGCGTCCCGGCGGTGCCCTGGACCAGCAGAGTCGAGTCCCCGCTGACCGCCGCCGCCAGATGCTCCGAGACCCATGTCTTGGCGGTGCCGGGAACGCCCAGCAACAGCAGGGCGCGGTCGGTCGCGAGGGTGGTGACGGCGACCTCGACGATGCGGCGCGGGCCCACGTACTTGGGTGTGATCACGGTGCCGTCGGGCAGCGTGCCGCCGAGCAGATAGGTGGCCACCGCCCACGGCGACAGCCGCCAGCGCGCGGGGCGCGGGCGGTCATCGGCGGCGGCCAGCGCGCTCAGCTCGGCGGCGAAGGCGTCCTCCGCGTGTGGACGCAGCGCTTCCGCGGCTCCGGCGGCCTCTGCCGCCCCGCTCGTATCGGTGGATTCGGTTCCGGGCACAGTGACGGTCACAGCTCCCCCACGACTCGTTTCCTCGTTCCGTTTCCGGACGCGTGAACCACACTGCACCACCCCACTGACAACCGGCCCTCCGTCAGGGAATACGCAGGTCAGACGGGGCTGTCAGTGGGTGCCCGTACCGTCGCAGACATGAATCCGCAGGGGGAACGCTGGACGGCGGAGCAGGTGCTGGCCCTGGCTCCTGACGCCGCGTCGCGCACGGCGGGCGGCAAGCTCGCCGCGGCCGGCAAGTGGTCGGGCGCGGGCGCGCACGGGCGGGCGGTGTGGGGGCTGTGCTCGGGCAGCGGCAGCAAGCCGTACCAGACGGTGGTCGATCTGAACGGGCCCGGTTATCGGTGCAGTTGCCCGAG
>NZ_JAAAYH010000616.1:0-3990 GCF_018035285.1 Streptomyces sp. MK37H
TCCGCACTGAACGCCATTCCGCCGCGGGATCCATATGGCGTGGGCATGGGGCGACTTTAAGTGCTAAGCGGACAAATTTCGCTGAGCGCCGGACGGTGCGGCGCGTTGCGGACGCCGAGCCGCCATACGGGGGAAGCGCCGGACGGGACCGCGCCGAGGCGGTCCCGTCCGGACCCGGCACCCGGGGGCGGACCGTCGCATCCGGGTGCCGGTGTACATGGTCGACGGCCGTTCCGCTTGTCAATACGGAATTCGATGTGCCGTCTTTCCCTTGACCGCCCCTTGCCCCATTGGCGATGAGCGATCAGTTGCGCGGGACGAATCCCGAGTGCGGGAATTCGTTTCGGAATGCCGTCAATGCGGTCGAGCACCGGGGTGAAGAGCTGATCACCGGTGCTCAGCCGCGCGAGACGTTCCGCTCGTAGACCAGTCTGAGGCCGATCAGGGTCAACCAGGGCTCATGCTCATCGATCACTGAGGATTCTCCTAGCACCATGGGAGCCAAACCGCCGGTGGCGATCACGGTGACGTCCTCCGGGTCCTGGGCGAGCTCGCGCGCCATACGGCGGACGATTCCGTCCACCTGGCCCGCGAAGCCGTAGAGGATGCCGGACTGCATGGCCTCCACCGTGTTCTTCCCGATCACGCTGCGCGGGCGGGCCAACTCGATCTTGCGCAATTGCGCCCCGCGTACGCCCAGCGCCTCGACCGAGATCTCGATGCCCGGCGCGATCACCCCGCCCACGTACTCCCCGCGCGCGCTGACCGCGTCGAAGGTCGTCGCCGTGCCGAAGTCGACCACCACGCACGGGCCCTCGTAGAGCTCGACGGCGGCCAGCGCGTTGATGATCCGGTCGGCGCCGACCTCCTTGGGGTTGTCCACCAGGATCGGCACACCGGTCTTCACGCCCGGCTCGACCAGGACGGACGGCACATCGCCGTAGTAGCGGCGGGTCACCTCGCGCAGCTCGTGGAGAACGGAGGGGACGGTGGAGCAGATGGAGATGCCCGCGATGCCGTCGCCCAGCTCCTCGCCGAGCAGCGGGTGCATGCCCATCAGGCCCTGCAGCAGAACGGCGAGTTCATCGGCGGTGCGGCGGGCGTCGGTGGAGATCCGCCAGTGCTCGACGATCTCGTCGCCGTCGAAGAGGCCGAGCACGGTGTGGGTGTTCCCGACGTCGATGGTCAACAGCATGGGCGGCACCGCTTCCGGTCGGGCTCACGGCCGAGGGCGAGCCCTGGGGTGGTGGGTGGGGCGACGGGCGGGCGCGTGTTCCCTGCGTCGATGGTCAGGAGCATCGCTTACTTCTCCTCGGCCTCGCGCAGGTCCAGGCCGATGTCCAGGATCGGGGAGGAGTGGGTGAGCGCGCCGACCGCCAGATAGTCGACGCCCGTCTCGGCGTACGTACGGGCGCCTGCGAGCGTCAGCCGTCCCGAGGACTCCAGCGCGGCGCGCCCGGCGACCAGCTCGACGGCCTCGCGGGTCCGCTCCGGGGTGAAGTTGTCCAGCAGGATGAGATCCGCGCCCGCCTCCAGGACCGGCGGGATCTGCTCCAGGGTGTCGACCTCCACCTCGATCGGCACATCCGGGAACTCGGCCCGTACGGCGCCGAACGCCTCCGCGACGCCGCCCGCCGCGATCACGTGGTTGTCCTTGACCAGCGCGGCGTCCGAGAGCGACATCCGGTGGTTGACCCCGCCGCCGCAGCGCACCGCGTACTTCTCCAGGGCGCGCAGCCCCGGGGTGGTCTTACGGGTGTCACGGACCCTGGTCTTCGTCCCCTCGAGGGCGTCGGCCCACGCACGGGTCGCGGTCGCGATACCGGACAGCCGGCACAGCAGATTGAGCGCGCTGCGCTCGCCGGTGAGCAGGTCGCGGGTGCGGGTGCGGACGCTGAGCAGCTTCTGGCCGGGCTCCACCCGGTCGCCGTCCTCGACATGCCGCTCGACCTCGAACTCGTCCGTGCAGACCACGGACAGGATCGCCTCGGCGATCCGCAGCCCCGCGACGGTGCCCGCCTCACGGGCCGTGAAGTCACCGGTGGCGAAGGCGTCCTCGGGGACGGTGGCCACGGTGGTGACGTCCACGCCCTGGTCGAGGTCCTCCTCGATGGCCATGTGGGCGATGTCCTCGACCTGGATGGGGTCGAGTCCGGCGCGGATCAGCAGCTCGGCCAGATCGGGGTCCAGACCGCACTCCATCGGGTCGAGTCCACCGTCGTCACCGCCGCAGCCGCAGCCATCGCCGCAGCCGCCCCCCGCACCGGGGCCGCCGATCTGGAGCAGCGGCAGGGACACGGGTGACTGACGGTTTTCGGAAGTGCTGCTGCTCACGGGCGGGACTCCGTCTCGGCTCGGGGGGTGGTCGATGGGGGAAACGCTTCGGAGTCCGTGGCACGGACATCGAGGGCGCCGTCCGGGCGGAGGGTGACCAGCAGGTGGCGGCGCCAGGCCGCGTCGTCCCGCTCGGGGCGGTCCTCGCGCCAGTGGCAGCCGCGGGTCTCCTCGCGGCGGAGCGCGGCGGCCACCAGGACCCTGGCGACGAGATGGAGGTTGGTGGCCTCCCAGGTCTCGACCCCGGGCTCGGCCGTCTTGCCGTCCCGCCGCAACTGCGCCACGGCGTCGTCCCGGACGCGCTCCAGCCGGTCGGCGGCGCGGGCCAGGCTCTCGGCGGAGCGGAGCACTCCGGCGCCGTGGGTCATGATGCGCTGGATCTCGTAGCGGGCCTCGGAGGCGAGCAGGGGCGCGTCGCCGGAAGCGGCGGGAGCCGACGGCCTGGTCCGCTCCGCGGGCCGCTCGCGCCCCCCGGCCCCGGTGGACTCCGCCCCAGCGGTGATGTCCTCCGCGATGCGCTCCGCGAAGACCAGGCCCTCCAGAAGGGAGTTGGAGGCCAGGCGGTTGGCGCCGTGGACGCCGGTGCAGGCGACCTCCCCGCACGCGTAGAGGCCGGGGACGGTGGTGCGGCCGCGCAGATCGGTGCGGACCCCGCCGCTCGCGTAGTGCGCGGCCGGGGCGACCGGGATGGGCTCGGTCACCGGGTCGATGCCGTGGGCGCGGCAGGCGGCGAGGATGGTCGGGAAGCGCCGCGCCCACATCTCGGCCCCGAAGTGGCGGGCGTCCAGGTACATGTGCTCGGCGCCGCGCTCCCGCATCCGCCGCATGATGCCCTTGGCGACGATGTCGCGGGGCGCCAGCTCGGCCAGCTCGTGCTGCCCGAGCATGAACCGCACCCCGTCGGCGTCCACGAGATGGGCGCCCTCGCCGCGCACCGCCTCCGAGACCAGCGGCTGCTGGCCCTCCGCATCCGGGCCCAGCCACAGCACCGTGGGATGGAACTGCACGAACTCCAGATCGCTGACCTCGGCCCCCGCACGCAGCGCGAGCGCGACCCCGTCGCCGGTGGAGACGGCGGGGTTGGTGGTGGCGGAGAAGATCTGGCCCATACCGCCCGTGGCGAGCACGACCGCGTCCGCCAGCACCGCGCCCACGCCGTCCCGCTGGCCCTCGCCCATGACGTGCAGGGTGACCCCGGCCGCCCGGCCGGAGCCGTCCTTGAGCAGGTCGAGCACCAGGGCGTTCTCCACGGTCTCGATACCGGCCGCGCGGACCGCCTCGACCAGGGCCCGGGAGATCTCCGCGCCGGTCGCGTCGCCGCCCGCGTGGGCGATCCGGCGGCGGTGGTGGCCGCCCTCGCGGGTCAGCAGGACTTCGCCCGTGGCGTCGTCGGCGTCGAAGCGGGCGCCGGTGGCGATGAGCCGGCGCACCGCGTCGGGGCCCTCGGTGACCAGCGCCCGCACCGCCTGCTCGTCGCAGAGCCCGGCACCGGCCACCAGGGTGTCGTCCAGGTGTTGCTCGGGGGTGTCGCCCTCGCCGAGGGCGGCGGCTATGCCGCCCTGGGCCCAGCGCGTGGAGCCGTCGTCCAGGCGGGCCTTGGTGACCACGGTGACCTTGGCCCCGGCCGCGGCGCAGCGCAGCGCCGCGGTCAGCCCG
>NZ_JAAAYH010000617.1:0-3988 GCF_018035285.1 Streptomyces sp. MK37H
CCCTCGACACCGCCGCCCCACCGGCGATCCGGGCCCACGACGGCGTCACGCTCGTCTGAGGCTCAGTCAACGCTCGTCCGAGGTTCGTCCGACGTACGGCTCACGCCGCGAGCAGCCGCCAGCAGCCGCGTCAGCTCGTCCGCCACCGCCCGCGCCGCCGGGCTGGTCCAGCGGCGGCGGTGGCGGGTGAGCTGGACGGGCACCGGGGGGATGGCCGGGCCGTGGACCTCGGCGAGATACCCCTCGGCGAGCTGCCGTTCCACCGTGGCGCGGGGGAGCAGCGTCAGGCCGAGGCCCGCGGCGACACAGGCGCGGGCGGCCTCGATGCTGCCGAAGCGGGTGAGGCGCGGCGCCGGGCCGGGGAGGGCGAGGAGGGTGCGGACGAGGTGGTCGCTGTAGGAGCAGCCCTGTTCGTGGACGAAGAAGCTCTGCCCGGCCAGTTCGTCCCAGCCCGCCTCGCGTCCGGCCAGCGGATGGCCGGGGGCGGCGACGTAGACGAGGGGTTCGCGGGCGATGGGGCGGGCCACCAGGTCGGCGTCCGTCACGTCCTGTTCGAGGAGCAGGACGAGGTCGAGCCGTCCCGTACGCAGCCCCTCGATGGCCGCCGCGCTGCCCGCGGGGTGGAGGTGGAGGTCGATACCGGGGTGGGTGCGGCGCAGCGAGGCGATCACGCGGGGGAGGTGCGAGGCGCACAGCGACTCGCCCGCGCCGAGGGCGACCGGGCCCTCGACCGCGCCGTCCGCGCCGTCGCCGTTTCCGGCCGCCGCCACCGTGCGCAGCCGGGCCTCGGCGTCCAGGACCTCCTCGGCCTCCGTCAGCAGCCGGCGGCCGGCGCTGGTCGGCAGGGCGCCCGAGGGCAGCCGGTCGAAGAGGCGGGTGCCCAGTTCCCGTTCCAGGGTGCGTATCTGGACGGTGATGGTGGACTGGGCGAGATGGAGCTCGGTGGCGGTCGCGGTGAAGCTGCCGGTTCTCGCCAGGGCCGCGAACGTCTTCAGGAGTCGTGTGTCCACGAGGGTCAGGATAGGTGGGCTCCGACCTGCTCTCATCGGGTTTCTCGATTGACTCCAGCGAAAGGAATCGTTGGACGCGATACCGGGTCGGTGGAACCGTGGACGGCATGACCGCACCCACCGAACCCACCACGCCCGACACCACCCCCGCCACCACGGCCACCACGTCCGCCACATCCACAACGCCCGCCGCGTCCACCACCACGTCCGCCACATCCACGACGCCCGCCGCGTCCGCCGCGTCCACCCCGGATGTCGACGTTCTGCACTACTCCGCCTTCACCACCCGCCCCGACGGCGGCAATCCCGCCGGTGTGGTCCTCGACGCCGCGGCCCTCGCGGACGACGACGCGGCCATGACGGCCATCGCCGCACGGGTCGGCTACTCGGAGACCGCGTTCATCACCGAACGGGACGAGGCCGCGCGCCGCTACCGGCTGCGGTACTTCAGCCCGCTCGCCGAGGTCGCGTTCTGCGGACACGCCACGATCGCCACGGCCGTGGCACTCGCCGAGCGCGACGGCCCGGGTGAGCTGGTCTTCGACACGGCCTCGGGCGAGATCCGCGTCGAGACCACGGCCGATGGCGACGGCCCGCCCCGCGCCACGCTCACCAGCGTTCCCACGCGCTCGCGCCCCGCCGACCGGGGCACGGAGCTCGAGCCGACGCTGGCGGCGCTGGGGTGGTCCGCGGACGACCTGGACCCGGCCCTGCCCCCGCATGTCGCCTTCGCGGGCAACGACCACCTCGTCCTCGCCGCAGCCACCCGCGAGCGGCTGGCGGACCTCGACTACGACTTCGACGCGCTCGAGGCGGTGATGCGGCGGCGCGGCTGGACGACGGTGCATCTGGTGTGGCGTGAGACCGCGGAGGGCTCCACGGACGGCTTCGTCTTCCACGCCCGCGATCCGTTCCCCGTCGGCGGGGTGGTCGAGGACCCGGCCACCGGCGCCGCGGCCGCCGCCTTCGGCGGCTATCTGCGGGTACTCGGCCTGGTCGGCGGCCAGACCAGGGTCCGGATCCGCCAGGGCGAGGACATGGGCCGCCCCAGCGACCTCCTGCTCGACGTCACGCCCGACGACCCCCGGGCGCGGGTCAGCGGCCAGGCCGTCCCGATCCCGCGGACCGGGCGATGAACGAACCGGGAGACCGGGCGATGAACGATCCCGCGGACCGCGCGAGGAGCGGTGTGACGCAAACCATGCGAGGAGCGGTGTGATGAAGACGCGCTACTACCACCTGCCACGCCTGACCGGCGTGGACGCCCTCCGGCTGGACGAGCGCGAGGTGCCCGCCCCCGGGCCGCGCGAGGTGCTGGTCCGGATGCGCGCCTGGTCGCTCAACTACCGGGACCTGATGATCGCGTCGGACGCGTACGGACGGGCCCTGAAGCCCGATGTCGTACCGCTGTCCGACGGCGCGGGCGAGGTGGTGGACGCCGGTTCCGAGGTCACCCGGTGGCGGGAGGGCGACCGGGTCGCCGGGATCTTCATGCCCGGCTGGCTCTCCGGGCCGCCCGCCGCGCGGAAGACGGCGGGCGCGCTGGGCGGCCCGACGGACGGGGTGCTCGCGGAGTACGTCCTCTTCGACCAGGAGGCCCTGGTCGCCGCCCCCGCGCAGCTGGACTTCGCCGAGACCGCGACGCTGCCGTGCGCCGCCGTGACCGCCTGGCACGCGGTGGCGGTCACCGGTGGGCTCGCCCCCGGCCAGACGGTACTGACCCTGGGCAGCGGCGGAGTGTCGCTGTTCGCCCTGCAGTTCGCCGCGCTCGGCGGGGCCCGTGTGCTCGCCACCTCCAGCGACGACGCCAAGCTGGAGCGACTGCGCTCGCTCGGCGCCACCGACGGCGTCAACTACGCCCGCACCCCCGACTGGGGCCGCCTGGTGGCCGAGGCGACCGACGGCGGTGTCGACCACGTCGTGGAGGTGGGCGGCGCGGGCACCCTGCCGCAGTCACTGGAGGCCGTACGCGTCGGCGGGCGGATCAGCCTCATCGGCGTACTGGCCCGGGACGGCGGGGCCGACCCGTCCTCCGTCCTGCTCAAGGGCGTCACGCTGCAGGGGATGTTCGTGGGCAGCCGCGAGATGTTCGAGCAGATGAACCGCGCGATCGAGCACCACCGCCTGCGCCCCGTCATCGACCGGGCCTTCCCCTTCGCCGAGGCGCCCGCAGCGTACCGGCACTTCGCGGAGCGGAGGCACTTCGGGAAGGTGGTCATCACGGACGAGTGACCACGAGCGCTGAAGTCCGCCCCGCGGAGCGGCGCGGCGGCGCCCCGGCGGTCAACGGACGGGACTGCTACGGGAGCCCGTGCAGCTTGGCGATCAGCCGCCGCAGCAGGGCCACCCGGTCACTGCCGCGCGGCCGGCAGTCCTCCAGGCGCCGGACGACCCCCGGCGGCACGTCCTCGACCCCGACGGCGTCCACGACCTTGTCGAGCGCGTGGATGCCCCAGTACTGGCTGAAGGCGAGCGGCTCCTTCACGACGGCGTCCGTAAGGGCGGCCAGCGCGTCCGCGTCCGGCACCGCGTACAGCCGCGCGTACGCGGCCAGGCGCATACCGCCGTCCGGGGAGCTGAGCCAGCCGTCCAGGTCGGGGTCGGCGAGCCGCTGGGTGGCGCGCACCAGGCGGGCGAAGATGCCGTTCATGCGCTGCGTACGGGCGGATCCGCTGGACATCGACGTACGGACCTCGAGGTATTCGGCGGCCAGTCGGCGCACGTCCCGCAGCGCCGTGGCGCCGTCGGCCTCGGGTCCGTCGTCGCCGCTCCCCACGAGGGCGGCGTCGGCGATCCGCTCGGCGGCCTCGATGCGCCGCTCGACCGCCTCCTTGAACTCCAGGCGCACCCCGCCCGGCAGTTCGATGCTGTTGAGCAGATCGCGCAACCAGGGCACGACGGCGACCACCAGGAGCGCCACGGTGACGTTGTCTATCTTCAGATCCGGCGCCAGCACATGGGTGACGGCCACCGCGATG
>NZ_JAAAYH010000618.1:0-3970 GCF_018035285.1 Streptomyces sp. MK37H
CGTGGACCGCCGGACGCGTCAGGTGTGGGTGGGCGGCGCACCCGTCAGCCTCACCCCCAAGGAGTTCGAGCTGCTGGCCCTGCTCACCGAGGACCCCGGCGCCGTGTACTCGCGCCAGCAGATCCTCGACCGCGTCTGGGACCCGCACTTCCACGGGCCGACCAAGACCCTGGACGTGCACATCGCCACTCTGCGCCGCAAGCTGGGCGATCCGGCCTGGATCCAGACCCTGCGCGGGGTCGGCTTCCGTCTCGCCGTCCACTCGGGAGTCCCGGCGGGGACCCGTTCGGGGGTCCCGGAGGCCGCCCGGCCGTGACCCGACGTCTGCTGCTCGGATATCTGAGCCTCGCCGTACTGACCCTGCTGAGCCTGGGCATACCGCTCGGCTATGTCTACGGCAGAGCCGAGCGAGAGCGGATCATCTCCTCGGCGGAGGACGAGGCCGAGTCGGTGTCCGCGTTCGCCTCGCTGTCCATCATGGCGGGCCGGGAGCAGCGCGAGCTGCCGCACCGGGCGCGGCACTGTGCCGAACGCATCCGGGGCAGGGTGGTCATCGTCGGCGACGACGGCCGGCTGCTGGCGACCTCGCATCCGCTGTCCGCCACGGAGTCGCGGAACCTGGTGTCGCGCCCCGAGATCGCCGCCGCGCTGCGCGGCCGGGACGCGATCGACGTCCGGACCTCCACCATCGGCGGCGTCCGCTATCTCTCGGTCGCCGCACCCGTGGTCCACGGCGACGAGCTGCAGGGCGCGGTGCGCCTCACCGTCCCCACCGACGCGGTGGAGGCCCGGGTCCACCGGACCTGGCTGCTGCTGGCCGTGGGCGGGCTCGCGATCCTCACGGCCGTCGCCGCCGTGGGGCTGGTCTTCGCCCGCTGGGCCAGCCGTCCCATCCTGGAGCTGGAGCGGTTCGCGCACCGACTGGCCGACGGCCGGTTCACCACGCCCGCGCCCGTGACCTCCGGCCCGCCGGAGGTACGCAGCCTCGCCGCCACCTTCAACCAGACCGCCGCCCGGCTGGAGCATCTGCTGGCCTCCCAGCGCGCGTTCGCCGCCGAGGCGTCCCACCAGCTCAAGACGCCGCTGGCGGCGCTGCGGCTGCGGCTGGACAATCTGGAGGCGGAGATGACCGGGCACGCCCGGGACAGTCTCAGCGCCGCGATAACCGAGACCGACCGGCTGGCCCGGATGGTCGGGGGGCTGCTGGCGATGGCGCGGCTGGAGGAGAGCGCCGTCACCCCCGAACCGGTCGACCTGGACCAG
Organism: Streptomyces sp. MK37H; assembly: GCF_018035285.1. Classification (NCBI taxonomy): domain Bacteria; kingdom Bacillati; phylum Actinomycetota; class Actinomycetes; order Kitasatosporales; family Streptomycetaceae; genus Streptomyces; species Streptomyces sp. MK37H. Next base: position 1,264 of record NZ_JAAAYH010000618.1, read on the forward strand.
GTGTGCGCCGAGCGCCTGCTCACCTGGAGCCCGCTCTTCGACCAGCACAAGGCCCATCTCGCCCTGCTCGGCGACCGGGTCGGCCAGGCGCTCGCGGTGCCCGGAGCCATCGAGCAGATCCTGGACAATCTGCTCTCCAACGCGCTGCGTGCCACGCCCCCGGGCTCCACCGTCACCATGGTGCTGCGCGGTTCGGCCGCCGACCGCCGCCATCTCCCGACGCGGCCCGCCTGGGTCGAGCTGCATGTCATCGACGAGGGGCCCGGCATGACCGCCGATCAGCGGCGCCGCGCCTTCGACCGCTTCTGGCGCGCCCCCGACGCCCCGAAGGGCGGCACCGGTCTGGGTCTGTCGCTGGTGCAGCGGCTCGCCCATGCGAGCGGAGGGGAGGCCACCCTGGCCCGGGCGCCCGGTGGCGGCCTCGACGCCGCGATCCGGCTGCGGCCCGCGCCCCGCGCGTCCCAGGGCCGCCCGTCCAGAATCGGCCTGCCCCGGAGAGCCCGGGGCGACCGGAGCGCACCGGAGTCCGCTCCGCCCCCGCCCTCGGTGCGCTCACCGGCGTAAGCCGGGGCCGTCCTTACGTGTCCTGGTGACACGTAAAGCCCGGGCCGCCCTTACGCGTCCTGGTACGCCTCGCCGCCGAGCTCCAGCGCGGCGGTGCCCGCGGTGGTGTCCGCCAGCCAGTCGCGGAAGGCGTCCACATCCGCGTCGGGCAGCCCCAGTTCGATCGTCACGGCCTCGGCGTAACGCACCTCCCGGACCGCCCGCCCCGTCGCCCGCAGATCGTTCTCCAGCTTTCCGGCCCGCTGGTGGTCCACGGTGACGGTCACCAGCCGGAACCGCTGCTGGGTGACGGTGCCCAGCGCGTCGAGCGCCTCGCCGACCGCGCCGCCGTAGGCCCGGATCAGACCGCCCGCACCGAGCTTCACGCCCCCGTAGTAGCGGGTGACGACGGCCACCGCGTACCGGATCTCGCGGCGCAGCAGCATCTGCAGCATCGGCACCCCGGCCGTGCCGCCCGGCTCCCCGTCGTCGCTCGCCTTCTGCACACCGCCGTCCGCGCCGATGACATAGGCGAAGCAGTTGTGGGTGGCGGTGGGGTGCTCCTTCCTGACCCGCTGGATGACGTCCTGCGCCTCCTGCTCGGTCGCGGCGGGCGCGAGCGTGCAGAGGAAGCGCGATCTGTTGATCTCGATCTCGTGCACGCCCTCGCGCGCGACCGTCCGGTACCGCTCCTGCATCAGGCCACCTTATGTCCCGGCTCCCGTGCGCTTCTCACGCGTGCGCGGCCGCGGCGGTCAGGGGTGCGCGGCCGCGCCGGTCACGCGTACGCGGCAGCCGCTCGGGCGGAAACCCACGGCGCTGAGGGGATGCGCCCGCTCACCCCTTTCCGCCGCTTCCGCCACGGCCGAACCGGGCCGGTCGGTGCAAGGGCCCCCACGCGCCCCGCTGGTGTGCCACCACGTCCTCGGCTTCGGCGATCACGCTCTCGGCGATCCAGGCGACGGGCTCCACATCGCGGACCAGGGGTTCGTTGTCCGGCCCCCGGCCGGTCTCCTCCCCCTTGAGCACCCAGGGGCGGACATCGGCGGAGCCCTGGTCGTCGTCCCGGAGGTGGATGTAGTCGCACAGCCTCCGGGCGACCCAGACGGTCGTGGGCAGGTCCTTCGCCCATTCCTCGAAGACCAGGGGGTTGGCCGACAGACCAGGCATCTTCATGCCGGTGAGCCCGTCCCGGCTGACCGCACTGCCTTCCAGGTCCGCCTCGGGCCCACGGGACCAGCGGACGAAGACCGGAGGCCCCTGCTCGATCAACTCCACGAGCTGGTGCAGAGCGGTGTAGGTGGGGAGTGTTGTGCCTGGCATGATCGCCCTTGAGTACCCGCGCCCGACGCCGCCAATCCGCCGCCCTCCCCGACCGCACGGACGCCGCCCGCCCCGCTGCTCGGCGGGAAGGGCGGCGTCCCGCCAGGGAAGTGCCGTGGCCTCCGGGTCAGCGGCCCAGGGCCTTGGCCAGCTGGTCCTTGGTCATATTGGAGCGGCCCTCGATGCCGCGCTGCCTGGCCTCGTTGTACAGCTGGTCGCGGGTCGGGCCCTTCGGCCCCGTCCGGTTGCCGGAGCGCTGGCCGCCACGCTGCGGCGCGGACTTCGGGTCCTGGGTCGAGGTCCTGCTGGCGCTCCTGGACTCGCCCGAGCGGGCGCGCTCCTTGTTGACCGTACGGGCGGCCATTTCCTTCGCCCGGCCGGTGGACGCGCCGCGCTGCTCGGCGCTTTCCTTGATGTGCTCGTACTGCCGTTCACGCTTACGGCTGGATCCTGCGGGCATGGTGTCTTCCTCTCCTTCCGCCCCCTCGGTCGGTGGCGGCCGGCGGTGGTGATCGCCGACCGCATGAGTCGGGTTCCCCTCGCTCCCTCCCCTATAACCAGCATGCGTCTCCTGGGCGTCGGCCGGATGCCGTGCGGTGTGCGCGATGCGCGGGATTGGTCTTTCGGCAGTGTCCGCCGGTCCCCCGTCTTCGTAAGGTCACCTCTGCGAGTCGGCTGATCACGCGGGTGGGGGACATGACGACACAGACACACACGACCGGATCCGGCGGCCGCCCGTGGGCTCCCTGGGGCGGACACCTGCCACTGGCGGCCACCATCGCCGCCGCCGGGTTGAGCGTGGTCAGCCTGTGGTGGGTGGTGCCCACGGCGCTGTGCGCGT
>NZ_JAAAYH010000619.1:0-3962 GCF_018035285.1 Streptomyces sp. MK37H
CCAGGTCGCCGGGGGTCACCGTACGGGCGCCTGAGGTGGCGGCGTAGAGGCGGGGCGGTTCGGGGAAGCGGGCGGTGAGTACCTGGGCGGCGGCGAGCAGCCGGCGGGTGCGGCGCAGTCCGTGCTCCGCGCCGCCCTCGGCCGGGTGCGGGCCGCACACGAACACCACGGCGCGCGGCCGTTCCGCAGGGCGGGTGAGCCGGTTGGTGAGGGCGTCGCGGAACGCGTCGAGCCCCTGGTCGGCCAGGGGCACCTCCCACACCCGGGCGGTGGCGCCTGCGGCGCGCAGGGCGGCGGCCACCGGGCGGGCGGTGCCGTCCGCCTCTCCGACGACGAGCCACCGTCCCGGGGGCCGGGTGGCCGGGGGCCGGGCGGCACGCCGCCAGCCGACCTCGAGGAACCACTGGTCGACCTCGGCCGCACGCTCCGCGGCCCGGTGGACGATGCGCAGCCCGTCGACGGCCAGGACCGGCCGGCCGTCCGCGTCGAGCAGCCGGACGTGGCCGACGGTGGCTCCGGGGGTGGTCTCGGCGAGCCGGGCATGGCAGTACACGGCGGTCTCGGGGTCGCCGAGGATACGTACGCATCGCATCCGCGCGGGCAGCAGCAGCCGCCGGTCGCCCTCGTCGAGCAGCCCGGCGATGAGGAGCTGGGCGCACAGGTCGACCAGGACGGGGTGGACACGCAGCCCGTGTCCGGGCTCGCGGGCGGCCTCGGGGACCCGCACCCGGGCCCAGAAGCTGTTGCCGTGGCGGGAGGCGGACACCTCGGTGATGCCCTGGAACGCCGGTCCGTGTGCCACGCCCCGGGCCCGCAGATTGACGTACAGCGCTTCGGCCTCGATGGGCGCGGGATGACGCAGGGCGAGGGTACGGACGGAGGCGGCGCGGGAGCGTGGTGGTACGGCGAGTCTGCGGAGGACCGCGGTGGCCTGCCGCACCCAGGCGCCGTCCTCGTCGCGTCCGAAGATCTCGCATTCGGCGCGGTCGGTGGCGGCGAGGGTCACGGTGGTGGACAGGTCGGTGTGGTCGGCGAGCCGCAGCAGTTCACGGAAGTGCAGATCGGTGACCTCGACCTCCTCGGGCTCGGCGCCGAACACCTCGCAGGCGGCGGTGAGCGCGAGGGCGTAGGAGGCCGCGCCGGGCAGGACGGGGGCGCCGTGCACCCGGTGGTCGTCGAGCCAGGGCAGGGCCGCGGTGCCGGTGCGGGCGCGCCAGAAGTGGCGGACGGGGTCGCCGGGCGCTTCGAAGTGCGCGCCGGGCAGCCCACCGGGCGAGGCCGCGTCGGAGGGTGCGGGGAGCGGGGCGTCGGCCCAGTGGCGGGTGCGGTCGAAGGTGATGGGCGGTACGTCGGCGAGGGCGGCGTCCGCGTACAGCACGGACCAGTCGACGGGGACACCCGCGCAGTGCAGCGCGGCCAGATGGGTCCGGAAGGTGGTCGGCTCGTCCTCCTCGCGGCGGAGTGTGGGCAGGACGACGGGGTCCTCCACCAGACCGGCCAGACCGGCCAGGACGGGGTGGGTGATGACCGGGTGGGGGGAGATCTCGACGTACACCAGGTGGCGGTCGGCCGCGGCGGCGGCGACGGCCGTGGAGAACCGGACCGGGTGGCGCAGATTGGCACACCAGTAGTCGGCGTCGAAGGCGGGCGGGGTCCGCGGATCGTCCAGGACGGTGGTGTAGAAGGGCACCTCCGGGCGGCGGGGTTCGAGGTCGGCGAGGGCCGTGCGCAGATCGGCCAGGAGCGGGTCCACCTGGGGCGAGTGCGAGGCGACGTCCACGGCGATCGGCGCGGCGGGGACGGAGCGGGCCTGCCAGCCGGCGACGAGCCGTTCGACGTGTTCGGTGTCCCCGGCCACCACGGTGGAGCCGGGGGCGGCCATGACGGCCACGGTGACGGCTTCGGCGGCGCCGCCGCTGTCGAGTTCGGCCTGCACCTCGTCGGCGCCGAGGCCCACCGTGGCCATGGCGCCGTTTCCGGCGACGCGGGTGAGCAGCGCGGAGCGGCGGCAGATCACCTTGGCCCCGTCGGCGAGGGAGAGCGCCCCGGCCACCACGGCGGCGGCGACCTCGCCCATGGAGTGGCCGATGACCCCGGCGGGCTCCACGCCGTGGGCGCGCCAGGTGGCGGCGAGCGCGGTCTGGAGGGCGAACAACACGGGCTGCACCCGGCCGCAGCCGGTCACCGGCGCACCGCGGCGGACGATGTCGAGCACCGAGAATCCGGACTCGGCGGCGATGAGGGCGTCGGCCTCGACGAGCGCCTCGGCGAAGACCGGTTCGGTCTCCAGCAGCCGCCGCCCCATGCCGGGCCACTGGGAGCCCTGTCCGGAGAACACCCAGATCGGCCGGCGGGAGACCGCGGCGCCCACGGCGCCGCTCACCACGGCGGGGTGGGCCCGGCCTTCGGCGAACGCCCTCAAGGAGCCCACGAGTTCGGTGCGCGAGGCGGTGGTGACGCCGAGCCGTCCACGGCCGGCGCCGCGGCGCAGCGCCAGGGTGTGGGCGATGTCGCGCAGCGGGGTGTCCGCGCCGTCGCCCTCCAGCCAGTCCGCCATCCGGCGGGCGGCGCCGGGCAGCACGGCCGGGGAGCCCGCGGGGACGAGGAACACCTGCGGAACGGCGCGGGTGTCGGGCCGGGGCCGTGACGGGGTGGGACGGGGCGCGGGTGCGGGCGGCTGTTCCAGCACCACATGGGCGTTGGTCCCGGAGAAGCCGAAGGAGGACACGGCGGCCAGCCGGGGGCCGGTCCGCACCGGCCAGAGAGTGAGCTCGCGAGGGATGAAGAAACGCGTTCCCTCGGCGGCGATGGCGGGATTCCACCGGGTGAAGTACAGATTGGGCGGGATCTGTCCACGGCCCAGGCACAGCACCGCCTTGATCAGCCCGGTGACACCGGCGGCGGGCTCCAGGTGGCCCAGGTTGGTCTTGACCGAGGCCAGGGCGCAGCGGTCGCGGCCGGTGCCGTAGACCTGGGCGAGGCTGGTGAATTCGACCGGGTCGCCGACGGGGGTACCGGTGCCGTGGGCCTCGACCATGCCGACGTCCGCGGGGTCCACCCCGGCGCGGCCGAGTGCCTCCTCGTACAGGGCGCGCTGGGCGGCGGCCGAGGGCGCGGCGAGGCCGTCGGAGTGGCCGTCCTGGTTGACGGCCGAGCCGCGCAGTACGGCCAGGATCCGGTCCCCGTCGCGCAGGGCGTCGGTGAGGCGTTTGAGGACGACGAGGCCGCAGCCCTCGCCGCGGACGAAGCCGTCGGCGGCGGCGTCGAAGGCGTGGCAGTGGCCGGTGTGCGAGAGCATGCCCATCCGGTCGAACGAGCGGGTGATCCGCGGCTCGAACATCAGCGTGACCCCGCCGGCCAGGGCCAGATCGCACTCCCCCGCGCGCAGCGCCTGGACGGCCAGGTGGACGGCGACCAGGGAGGACGAGCACGCGGTGTCCAGGGCCACCGACGGGCCGTGGAGGCCGAGGAGGTAGGAGATCCGGCCGGTGGCGACGCAGTGCCCGTTGGCCAGGGCCGAGCCCTCCAGCTCGCGGGGGTGCCGGTCGAGCCGGTTCATGTAGTCGTTGTAGCTGAGCCCGGCGAAGACGCCGGTGGCTGTGGAGCCGAGCCGGTCCGGTGGCATTCCGGCGTGTTCCAGGGCCTCCCAGGCCACTTCCAGCAGCAGCCGGTGCTGGGGGTCGAGGACGTCGGCCTCGCGCCCGGAGACGCCGAAGAAGTCGGCGTCGAAACCGGACACATCGCGCAGATATCCGCCGCGGACGGGCGGTGCGGACGCGGGCCGGGCGGTCGTGGCGGGGTCGGCCGCCCAGAGTGCGGCGCGCTCGGCGGGCGGTTCGCCGACGGCGTCGCGTCCGTCGGCCAGCAGCCGCCACAGGGCGGCGGGTGAGTCGGTGTCACCGGGGAGCCGGCAGCCCATGCCGACGATGGCGATGCGGCCGGGGGAACGGCCGTGGGCAGGA
>NZ_JAAAYH010000062.1:0-30389 GCF_018035285.1 Streptomyces sp. MK37H
CTGGGCGTAGGTGGTGTGGTCCAGCAGCCCGGTACGCTCCGGATCGGTGTCGAAGACCACCTGCCGTAGCGGTTCTTGCAGATGCGGATCGAGCAGACTGCAGACCTCGTCGAAGGCTTCGGCGAAGGGTGGGAAGCGGTCGTAGAGTTCGGCGCCCATGCCGGGGCGTTGGCTGCCCTGTCCGCTGAAGAGGAACACGGTCTGACCGGCGGCCTCGGCCGTCTCTCCGGGCGCCACCAGGCCCGGATGTGGTTCCCCTGCGGCTAGCGCCTCCAGCCCTGCCACCAGCTCTTCACGGTCCTGGCCGACGACCACGGCGCGGTGGTCGAAGAGCGTCCTGGACCGCAGCAGGGACCACCCCACCTCGGCAGCACTCACCTCGGGGTCGGCCTTCACCCGTTCGGTCAGCGCCCGCGCCTGGCCCCGCAACGCCTCCGTACCGCGCGCCGACACCACCCACGGCACCGGCCCACCTACTGGCTCCACCGAGCTCGTCGGCTCCACCGGTCCCGCCTCGACGGCTCCGGCCGCCGTCATCGGCTCCCCCGGCGCCTGCTCCACGATGACATGCGCATTGGTCCCGCTGATGCCGAAGGACGAGACACCCGCCCGGCGTGGACGCTCGCCCTGCGGCCACTCCCGTGCCTCGGCCAGCAGGCGAACATCGCCCGCGCTCCAGTCCACATGCGGGGTCGGTTCATCGATGTGCAATGAGGTGGGCAGCACGCCGTGGCGCATCGCCATCACCATCTTGATGACTCCGGCCACTCCGGCGGCGGCCTGGGTATGTCCGATGTTGGACTTGATGGACCCCAGCCACAGCGGACGCCCCTCGGGCCGTTCCTGCCCGTACGTGGCCAGCAGCGCCTGCGCCTCGATCGGATCGCCGAGCGTGGTGCCGGTCCCGTGCCCCTCCACCACATCGACCTCTGCCGGCGACAGCCGGGCGTTGGCGAGCGCCTGGCCGATCACTCGCTGCTGCGAGGGCCCGTTCGGCGCGGTCAGACCGTTGCTCGTGCCGTCCTGGTTGACCGCGGAGCCCCGGATCACGGCCAGCACCCGGTGGCCGTTGCGCCGCGCGTCCGACAGCCGTTCCAGCAGCAGTAGCCCGGCGCCCTCGCCCCAGCCGGTGCCGTCGGCCGCCGATGCGAACGGCTTGCACCGGCCGTCGGCCGCCAGACCGCGCTGGCGCGAGAACTCGATGAAGGTGGTCGGCGTGGCCATCACCGTCACGCCACCCGCCAGCGCCATCGTGCATTCGCCCTGCCGCAGCGCCTGGGCGGCCAGATGCATGGCCACCAGCGAGGACGAGCACGCCGTGTCCACCGTCACCGCAGGGCCCTCGAGGCCGAACGCATACGCCACCCGGCCCGACATGACACTCGGCGTACCGCCTGCGAGCAGATATCCCTCGACCTCCCGCGCCGAGGAGTTGCCGGAGGCGCCGTAGCCCTGATAGGTGCCGCCCGCGAAGACGCCGGTGTTGCTCCCGGCGAGTGTGTCCCGGTCCAGGCCCGCACTCTCGAAGGTCTCCCAGGCGGTTTCCAGGAGCAGCCGCTGCTGGGGGTCCATGGCGAGCGCCTCGCGCGGGCTGATGCCGAAGAAGGCCGCGTCGAAGCCGGCCGCGTCGTGGAGGAAGCCGCCCTCACGCGCATAGCTGGTGCCCAGACGCTCGGGGTCGGGATCGAAGAGCGTGTCCAGATCCCAGTCGCGGTCGGCGGGCATCTCCCCGATGGCGTCCCGGCCCGCGACGACCAGTTCCCACAGCTCCTCCGGCGAGCGCACGCCGCCCGGGTAGTGGCAGGCCATGCCGACGATCGCGATCGGCTCGTCGTCGGCGGCCACGGACGACGTATGGGTGGTGACGGCGGCCTTCTGCCCCGTGAGTTCGGCGCCCAGATACGTGGCGAGCGCGTTCGGCGTCGGATGGTCGAAGACCAGCGCCGGGGCGAGGGCGAGGCCGGTTGTGGCGGCGAGCTGATTGCGCAGCTCGACCGCGGTGAGGGAGTCGAAGCCCAGCTCCTGGAAGGGCTGACCCGGGGGAATCGCGTCCAGTCCGGAGTGGCCGAGGATCGTCGCTGCCAGGGTCTGGATATGGCGGACCAGGATCTGGTGGCGCTGAGTGGAGGGCGCCGCGCTGAGCTGTTGGCGCAGCGGATTGTCGTCGGCGGTAGCCGTGGGTGTGGCGGGCTCCGCGCTCGACGGCATCAGTCGGGTGAGGAACGGACTCGGGCGCTGCGCGGTGAACGTACGGCCGAACCTCTCCCAGTCGACATCCGCGATCGTGACGGCCGTGTCGGCGTGTGTCAGCGCGTGCTGCAGGGACGCGATGGCGAGGTCGGTCGGGAGAGGGGAGAGACCCCGCCGCTTGAGGTGGGAGAGGGTGTGCTGGTCGGCGGCCATGCCCGCCTCGCCCCACGGCCCCCAGGCGAGGCTGGTGGCGGGCAGGCCCCGGGCCCGGCGGTGTTCGGCGAGCGCGTCCAGGTAGGTGTTCGCGGCGGCGTAGGCGGCCTGTTGCCCGCTGCCCCATGTGGCGGCGTTCGACGAGAAGAGAACGAAGGCCGTGAGCTCCAGGTCCTGGGTGAGGTCGTGCAGATGAGCGGCGGCCAGGGCCTTGGACCGCAGAACGGGCTGCAACCGCCCGGGGTCCAGCTCGCCGATCTGCCCCAGTTCCATCGTGCCGGCGGTGTGGATGACCGAGGTGAGGGGGTGTTCGTCGGGGACGGTGTCGATGAGCCGCCTGAGTGCGGCGTGGTCGGAGACATCGCAGGCGGTGATGGTGACGTCCGTCCCCAGCGCGGTGAGCTCCTCGCTGAGCTCGGACGCGCCGGGCGCGTCGGGCCCGGAACGGCTGACGAGGTGGAGACGGGGTGCGCCCCGGTCGGCCAGCCAGCGGGCGACCTGAGCGCCGAGACCGCCGGTGCCACCTGTGATGAGCGTGGTGCCCGACGGCTCCCAGGGAGCGGGGGCGGTGTCGGCCGCGGGCACACGGGTGAGGCGGCGTGCGTACGTACCGGTGGTGCGGACGGCGACCTGGTCCTCGGGCTGCCGGGGGACGAGAAGGGCCGCCAGCCGACCCGCGGTGTGGTGGGTCATGGTGGCGGGCAGATCGATGAGACCGCCCCAGCGCTGCGGATGTTCCAGCGCGGCCACACGGCCGAAACCCCAGATCTGCGACTGCTCGGGGCGGGGGAGGAGGTCGCTGCGGCCGGTGGCGACGGCGCCCTGCGTGACGCACCACAGGGGCGCGCTGATTCCGGCGTCATCGAGAGCCTGGATGAGGGCGGTGGTGGCGCCGAGCCCGGCGGACACCGCGGAGTGGCCGGCGAGCGGTTCCGTGTCTAGGGCGAGCAGGCTGATGACCCCGGCGGGCTGGGACTCCTCGGTCAGCCGGTCGAGACGTTCGCGGAACGTGGCGCGATCGATGTGATGAGCGTCGACCGCGTACGGGAGCGCCGTGGCGCCGTGTGTCCGCAGTGCCTGGAGGGTGACCTGGACCGTGGTGTGCTCCTCCTGCCCGGCAGGGGTGACCACCAGCCAGGTTCCCGTCAGGGCCGGGGCGGCCGGATCGGGGAGCTGCTGCCACACGGCCCGGTAGCGCCAGGAGTCGATGGTGGAGCGTTCGCGGTGCCGGCGCCGCCAGGCGGACAGCACGGGGAGCGCGGGCAGCAGCGCGTCGACGCCGGGGCTGTCCTTCTCCAGCTGGAGCGTGCTGGTGAGGGCGTCGACGTCGAGCTCCTCGATGGCATGCCAGAGCTGTGCCTCGGCCGGGCCCCCGGCAGCCCCCTCGAAGCTCGTACGGGCGGCGGGCGGGGCCAGCCAGAAGCGCTGGTGCTGGAAGGCATACGTCGGCAACCCGACGACCTGGGGGGCCGGGTCTTCGGGGTACCAGCTGGTCCAGTCGACATCGACACCGGCGGTGTGCAGCCGGGCGAGGGCGTGGGTGAGGGCGTGGGTGTCGGGTTGTTTGTGGGTGAGGGTGGAGGTGATGAGGGGTGTTGTGGGGTTGTTCTGGTCGGTGGTGTGGTGGTGGAGGGTGTGGTGGGTTGCGGTGGCGAGGATGGGGTCGGGGCCGAGTTCGAGGTAGATGCTGGTGTGGGGTGTGGTGTGGGTGATGGCGGGGTGGAAGTGGACGGGTTGGCGGATGTGTTGGGCCCAGTAGTCGGGGGTGGTGATCTGTTCGTCGGCTGGTTGTCCGGTGAGGTTGCTGATGAGGGGGATGGTGGGTGGGTGGTAGGTGAGCCCGCTGATGGCCTCCTTGAAGGGCTGCAGGATGGGGTCCATCAGGGGGGAGTGGAAGGCGTGGCTGACGGTGAGGGTCCTGGTCTTGCGGCCCTTTGCCGTCCATGTGGTGCTGATGTGGGTGACGAGGTGGAGGGGTCCGGAGATGACGGTGTTGCCGGGGGTGTTGAGGGCGGCGATGCTCACTTGGCCGTTGTGTGTGGCGAGGTCGTCGGTGAGTTCGTCGGGGGTGGCGGCGATGGTGGCCATGCCTCCGCCGGTGGGGAGTCCTCCCATGAGGGTGGCGCGGGCGGCGACGAGGTGGCAGGCGTCGGGTAGGTCGAAGACTCCGGCGATATGGGCTGCGGCGATTTCGCCGATGGAGTGGCCGATGACGGCGTCGGGGCGTACGCCGACGGAGTCGAGGAGCCGCGCCAGGGCGATGTGCAGGGCGAACAGCCCGGCTTGGGCGTAGGTGGTGTGGTCCAGCAGCGCCGCCTGTTCGGGGTCCCGGCTGAAGACCAACTCCCGCAGCGGGTGCTCCAGAGGTGGATCGAGCAGACCGCAGACCTCGTCGAAAGCCGCCGCGAACGCGGGGAAGCGGTCGTAGAGTTCGGCGCCCATGCCGGGGCGTTGGCTGCCCTGTCCGCTGAACAGGAACACCGTCTGACCGACCACCTCAGCGGCCCCGCCGGGGTGCACCAGGCCCGGATGTGGTTCCCCTGCGGCCAGTGCCTCCAGCCCGGCCACCAGCTCCTCACGGTCCTGGCCGATGACCACGGCGCGGTGGTCGAAGAGCGTCCTGGACCGCAGCAGGGACCACCCCACCTCAGCGGCACTTATCCCCGGGTCGGCGTTCACCCGTGCCACCAACGCCCGCGCCTGGCCCCGTAACGCCTCCGTACCGCGCGCCGACACCACCCACGGCACCGGCCCACCCACCGGCTTCACCGACTCCGTCGGCCCCGCCTCGACGGCTCCAACCTCCGCCTCAGTGTCCCCCTCAGGTGCCTGCTCCAGGATCAGATGGGCGTTCGTCCCGCTGATGCCGAACGACGAGACCCCCGCCCGTTGCGGATGCTCGCCCCGCGGCCACTCCCGCGCCTCGGTCAGCAGATGGACATCGCCCGCGCTCCAATCCACATGGGGCGTCGGTTCGTCGATGTGCAGTGAGGCGGGCAGCACCTCGTGGCGCATCGCCATCACCATCTTGATGACCCCGGCCGCGCCCGCGGCCATCTGCGCATGTCCGATGTTGGACTTGATGGACCCCAGCCACAGCGGGCGTCCCTCGGGCCGCTCCTGCCCGTACGTGGCCAGCAGCGCCTGGGCCTCGATCGGATCTCCCAGCGTCGTGCCCGTACCGTGTGCCTCCACCGCGTCCACCTCGGACGGTGACAGCCGGGCGTTGGCGAGCGCCTGCCGGATCACCCGCTGCTGCGAGGGACCGTTCGGCGCGGTCAGCCCGTTGCTGGCGCCGTCCTGGTTGACCGCCGTGCCCCGGATCACGGCCAGTACCCGGTGGCCGTTGCGCCGCGCGTCCGACAGCCGTTCCAGCAGCAGGACGCCCACGCCCTCGGCCAGGGTCATGCCGTCGCTGTTGGCCGAGAACGCCTTGGACCTGCCGTCCGGCGCGAGCCCCCGCAGCTCGCTGAAGCCGATGAACGGTGCCGTCGAGGACATGACGGCCACGCCCCCGGCGAGCGCCATATCGCATTCGCCCTGCCGGATCGCCTGGCAGGCCAGATGCATGGCGACCAGGGAGGAGGAGCACGCGGTGTCCACCGTCACCGCGGCCCCCTCCAGACCGAGGGTGTACGCCACCCGGCCGGACACCACGCTGGCGGAGTTGCCGATGGTGAAGTAGCCGGCCGAGCCCTCGGGCACCTGGGAGGCGTCGGAGCAGTAGTCGAGGTGATCGCAGCCGATGAAGGTGCCGGTCCGGCTGCCCCGCAGCGACTCCGGGTCGACCCCGGCGTGCTCGATGGCCTCCCAGGACGCCTCCAGAGCCAGCCGCTGCTGCGGCGCCATCCCAAGGGCCTCGCGGGGGCTGATGCCGAAGAACGCGGCGTCGAATCCCGCGGGGTCGTCGATGAAGCCGCCCTCGCGTGTATAACTCGTCCCCGGGTGGTCCGGGTCGGGGTGGAAGAGGTTCTCCAGATCCCAATTGCGGTCGGTGGGGAGTTCCGAAATGGCGTCCCGCTCCGTCGCGACCAGTTCCCACAGCTCTTCGGGGGACCGTACGCCTCCGGGGAAGCGGCAGGACATTCCCACGATGGCGACCGGCTCATGCCCCGCGGACTCGACATCCTTCAGACGGCGCTGCGTCTGCCGGAGATCCGCCGTCACCCGCTTCAGATAGTCGAGCAGCTTCTCTTCATTGCTCGCCATGGTCGGCCACCCCCACTTCCCTCGGTCCGGAACGCTGAACGCTATTGGCGGCGGCAGTCGTAACTGCCTTGCAAAGTACTTCCGTCGGGGAAGGTGAAGCTCGTGGTGTCCTTGAAATGCCCTGGCCCGAGCACCTGGTAGTCATCCTTGAGGTCCAGCTTCACGCCCGTCGTCTGCCCGGAGGCATTCGGTGTGATCACTTGGGTGAGGGGCCCCTTGAATATCAGGTGGCCGTCCTTCCAGCCGGACGAGGTGTAATTTCCGGAGGAACCCCAGTTGTCGTGGTACTGGGTGATGAATTTCCCGTCCACGGGATTCCAGCCGAAGGACGAACGGCCGACCACGCTTCCGGGTTCGAGCGAGGCGTCCGTATAGAGGTAGTGCCCGCCCATGGCCCGCTTGGTGTTCAGCTTCAGCACCGCCGGCCTTCCGCCCGGCGGTGGGGTGTAGTCGCAGGTGTAGGAGCCGAGCAGAAAGTCCAGATCGCGTATCTGCGGGGGAGCGGGGAGCGGATTCCTGCCGCGCGGCGGTTTGGCTCTGGTATCGGGCTCGGCGTTCACCGGGGAGACGGTGAGCGCGATCAGGCTCACCGCGGCCACACCCACGACACCGGCCGGGACCTGCCGGGTCCACCTCCTCCGCCGGGCCGTGCCCCGCGGTTCCCGTTCCCGTTCCTCCGAGTTTTCGGTGCGCACACTCGACTCCCAACCGTCAATCGGGCGCTGACCTGCGGCTGAGCCGCCTGATCGGCGGCTTGTCCGGATACCGCGACCATCATTTGTGCCGTCACCAAAGTGGGTCTAACGCCCGGCTTGGCCTCCTCCCGGACGAGACGTGGCCTCCTTCAGATGAGACGTGGCCTCCGCCCGGATGAGACGTGGCCTCCGCCCGGATGAGACGTGGCCTCCGCCCGGATGAGACGTGACCTCGCCCGGATGAGAAAAGGGGCATCGCTAAGGAGGAGTACTGGCCTCGCATTAGCCCAGCTTTAGCCCGCCCACCGACCATGAATGCCGACCATGGCGATGAGGAGGATGACGATGAGCGGCTGGCCGGAGCTGGAGAAGTACATCGATCGGGCCCCCACCTCGAAGGAGATGATGGCCTGGATCGAACTGATCGTCAGCCAGGGCATTCGCCGGGCGGGCTATCCGGCCGACGGCTGGACCGAGGAGTGGGCCGCCGAACAATTCCGGGATACGGGCCTGGAGGACGTACGGCTGGAGCCGCTGGACACGCCCATCTGGCGGCCGCGGTCCGCCGCCTTCGAGATCTGGCCCACCGGCCGGCCCGATGAGGTCATCCGCTTCGAGGGACTCGCCCTGCCGTACACCACCCCGACCGAGGGCACCGAGGGCCGGCTGGTGCGGATGGAGGACGGGGAGGTGGGGGGCTCCATCGCGGTGCAGGAGATCGGCTTCACCCGGCTGCCGCAGACCGAGGTGCAGGCCCGCGCCACCGGCTCCTACGACCCCGAGGGTGTGTTCCCCGACCTCGTTCAGACCGTGCCCTTCGACCTTCCCCATGTACTGGACTTCGACATCGCCATCAAGGACGGCGCCACGGCCTATGTCGGCCTGCTCACCGGACTGCCCTGGGAGACCAGCGACTTCTACTGGCCCTATGACGCCGAGCGGCGCTCCATCCCGGGCATCTGGCTGAGCGGCAAGGACGGGCAGCGGGTCCGCGAGCTGATGGCGTCGGGGGAGTGCGAGGGCCGGATCGTCTCCGATGCCACCATCACCGAGGAGACCACCCACAATGTGGTGGGCACTCTGCCCGGCGCCTCCGACCACTGGGTGATCGTCGGTTCACACCACGACGGTCCCTGGGCGTCGGCCGTGGAGGACGCCTCCGGAGTCGCGCTCGTTCTGGCGCAGGCCAAGTTCTGGGCGTCGGTGCCGCGGGAACTGCGGCCGCACAACATGCTGTTCGTGCTGACGTCCGGCCACATGGCGGGCGCCGCGGGCACCCAGGCGTTCATCGCGGCGCACCCCGAGCTGTTCCCCCAGGTCGTCCTCGAAATGCATCTGGAACACGCCGCACGCCAGGCCGAGGTGGTCGACGGGGAGGTCGTACCCACCGACGACCCCGAGGTGCGCTGGTGGTTCACCACCCAGGCGCCCCAGCTGGAGCAGCTGGTGGCCGAGTCCCTCGCGGCGGAGGACCTGCGCCGCTCGTGGATCCTGTCGCCGACCGCCTTCGCGCCGAATCCGGCCACCGACGGCGCCTACTTCTACTACACGGGTGTGCCGCTGGTGCAGCTGATCACCACGCCCATGTACATCTTCGATCCGCGGGACACCCCGGACAAGGTGGACGAGCAGAGCCTGGTGCCACTCACCAAGGGGGCGGCGCGGATCATCGCCGGTACGGCGGGCTGTGAGCCCGACACCCTCCGGGTGCCGATCCAGACCGCGGCCGACGAGACGGAGTAGGACCGCCGGCGGAGCAGGACCGCCGAACGGGGACGGCCCGCCGAGTTCCGGCGGGCCGTTCCCGTCGCCCTACCGGCGACCCGACAGCCGGCACAGCGCCTTGGCGGTTCGGTGCGGATCGCTCTCGGAGCGGGCGGTGAGGACGACCGCGCCCCGCCGCTCGGCACCCTTCTTCGCGGTCACGGCCACCTCCACATCCACCGAGCCACCGGCCCTGGCGGTGGCGAGACGGTTGGGCAGCCAGGCGGACCAGCCCCGGCCGAAGGCCCTCGCCGACAGCCGGTAGACATCCGAGTCCACCGACGTGGCCGGAGTCGTCGCCCGGTCCCCGGTGGCGCGTCCGGTGTTGTCGAGGCCGAAGGTGCACACGGCCCGGGAGCGGGAGGGATCCCCCTTGGCCTCGCCGCGGTGCAGGGCCACTCCGCGGCGCTGCGGTCCGGTGCCGTCGAGGGACTTCACGGCGATGGTGTACGAGAGCACTCCGGACCTGTCGCGCTTGAGGTCGAGCACATAGAAGTGCAGCCGGTTGGCCCGGTCGATGTACTCGTACTGGCTGCCGGAGTCGGCTCCGGCGTGGAAGAGCGCATCGCTGAGCTGCCGGTAGTCGCCCATGGTGATCTTCTGGTCGGTGCCGTCGGGCCGCCGGAAGTCCACCAGGTCGATGTCCTCGGGGTGGGCGTCGACCACCCAGGCGAACGGGGCCCGGTCCTTGTTCTTGGTCTTGGCCAGCAGCACCCCGTGATCCGGGGTGAACGAGTCCATCCCCATGCGGTCGACGACCTCGACGGTGTAGTTGTCGTAGCCGCCGCCGTCACACAGCGGGTCGGTGTCGTTGTCGCAGGGCTCCGACAGATCGCTGCCCATGGCGATGTTGACCCCGGAGAGCCCCTTCTCGCCCGGCGGCGCCGAGCGTGCCGTGACCCGGGCGACGACCAGGCCGGAGCTCTTCAGCGCGTCGCGGTCCAGCCGCAGCACATTCTTCTCGTCCACGATGCCGAGCTTCAGCTTGTCGCGCAGCACATGCTCGGAGCCCATCGAGCCCCCGGCCGTGGCGGGGATCTGCCAGCGGGTGTGCGGTCCGCCTGGGCCGTTGAAGGAGCCGCGGGAGAGCATGCTCCAGATACCGGTGTACGAACGGCTGAGGGGGGTGCCGTACGGGTTGTTGTAGTTGTCCCCGATGCCCAGGATGTGGCTGAGCTCATGGGCGTACACGGCCATGCCGGAGCTCTCGGCCTGCACCGACGACCCGTCGGCGGCGTTGGGCCAGATACGGGCGGCGGCCTGCCAGGACGTCCACGGTACATAGCGGGTCCGCGCGGAGTTGTCGCCCGCGGCGGCCGGCGGCCCCCAGGCGGCGGGTATGTCCGGTGCGCCCGGGAACTTCATCGGGCCGAACTCCTGCCAGGTGGACGACTCGTCCTGTCCGGCCGTGAGATAGAAGACGAAGTCGAACGAGTCCGCCTTGTCGGCGCCGACATCGGCCACCCAAGCGGCCTTGCCGTCCTCCCGGATGTCCTTGCCGCAGGTGTCCCCGGCCGGGCAGGCGCCCGGGTTCATCGAGTCCTCGACGCCGTACTGATAGGACTTGCCCGGCATGCGGTACACGCCGAAAGCGGTCAGATCGACACCGATGCGGCCGCCGGAGTCCTCCATCCAGTACTCGTTGATGGTGTGACCGTTGTTCAGCGGCCCCGGTGTGTTGAGGAAGTCCTGGTAGAAGCGCGGGAGGCGGTCGCGCGGGATATCGGAGGCGCTCGGCTGCGGATTGCCGAACAGGGTGGACCCGGCCGGCCGGCTGACCGTGAACTCCTCGTCCGGGTAGTCCAGGAGCACCAGTGCGCCCTTGAAGGTGCGCTGGGTGGGCTTGACGGCGGGGTCCGCCCAGTGGGTACCGGGGACCGCGCGGTAGTCGGCCCAGGTCATGTCGTCGGGGTTGCGCCACTGCTGCGGATCGATCGGCCGCACCAGCGACGGCCGGGCGGGGCCGGCCGACGGTATGCCGTCGGGGGTGGCCCGCGCGGGTCCGGCGGCGATGGCCGCCGCGGTGGCGAGGACGGTGGCGACGACGGTCAACCGGCCGACGGGTCTTCGGGGGAGGATCAAGGCTCACCTCGTGTCGGGCGTCTCGGAGCTCAGACATGACAAGCCGTGCGAGCGGTATGCCTACCGCTGCCCAAAGGTAGGACGGGGAAAGGGGGGACGCCAGAGTGCCTCGGGACGTCGGAGTGTGTCGGGACTGCTGAAGTGTTCGGGACGCCGGAGTGTGTCGGGACGTCGGAGCGCGTCGGGAGTGCCGGAGTCTTCGGGACGTCCGGGGCCGTCGCCCGCCGCCCCCGCTCCGGCCCGCGGGTGCCGTCCCGGTCCCGGTACCGGAGGACGGCTGACGGGCCGGTCGGAAAGCGCGATAGCGTGTACCGGCCAACGGGAGCTGCCGCCGCCTGGGACTTCGTCAGCACAACCCGGGAACAGCCCACCCCGGAAGGCGAGGTGCGCTCGCGCCCCCGAGGTGCGTCCGCGCTCGCCCGAAGCCGGGCACCGGCCCTCCCTCCCGTCCGGCGCGACTCGTGGATACCAGCACTAGGAGCCCTCTTGACCAGCCCAGAACAGCGCATGGCTGACCTGCTCAAGACCTTCGGTGAGCCTGCGGCGAACACCGCGTACCTGCTGTGCGACAGGCACCCGGACGACGCCGTCGCGTTCACGGTGGTGGGCAAGGACATGACCGGCCATGACATGACGTACGGGGAGCTTCGTGACCGTTCCTCGCGCATGGCCGGTGCCCTGGCCGCCCGGGGAGTCGGAGTGGGCGACCGCGTCGCCACCTTGATGGGCAAATCCGCCGAACTGCTGGTCGCGAGCCTTGCGATCTGGCGGCTCGGGGCCGTCCAGGTGCCGCTGTTCACCGCGTTCGCCCCACCGGCCATCGCGCTGCGGATCACGGGCAATGACACCAAGGTCGTGATCACCGACGCTGATCAACGCCCCAAGCTGGACCCGGAGTCGGGCTTCCCCGGCGAGCGCCCCTGGCGGATCGTCACCACCGGGCCGGTCACCGGGGCCGATCTGTCCTTCGCGGAGCTGGCCGAGGGGCACGCCCCGCTGAACGAGTCGGCGGCCGTGGGCGGCGACGGGCTCATCGTGGAGCTGTTCACCTCGGGCACCGCGGGCACGCCGAAGGCCGTCCCGATCCCACTGCGGGCGGTCGCGGGCTTCGCCATGTACCAGCAGTTCGGCCTGGACCACCGGCCCACCGACGTCTTCTGGAACGCCGCCGACCCGGGCTGGGCATACGGCCTGTACTACGCGCTCATCGGTCCCCTCGCCCTCGGGCAGCGCGGACTGCTGCTGAACGGCCTGTTCTCCGCGGAGTCCACCTGGGAGGTGCTCTCCCGCTTCGGCGTCACCAACTTCGCCGCCGGGCCCACCGTCTACCGCAAGCTGCGCGCCTCCGGCATCCCCGCCCCCGCCGATCTGCGGCTGCGCTGCTGCTCCGCGGCGGGCGAACCGCTGCCCCCGGACGTCGTCGACTGGGCGCTCGAGACACTCGGTGTGCCCGTGCGCGACCACTACGGCTCGACCGAGCTGGGCATGGTGATCGCCTACGCCTGGCACCCGGCCCTGCGCGAGGAGATCAAGCCCGGCTCCATGGGCCGTCCGCTGCCCGGCTGGGGCGTGAAGGTGCTGCGCGAGGACACCAACTCCGCGCTGGCCCGCGTGGACATCCCCGGCCGGGTCGTGGTGGACATCGCCGACAGCCCTCTGATGTGGTTCAAGGGCTACCGCGACGCCGCCGAGCAGACCGCCGAGAAGTTCAGCCCCGACGGGCGCTGGTTCTACACCGGTGACACCGCCGCCCGCGACGAGGAGGGCCATCTGTTCTTCTCCGGGCGCGGCGACGACATCATCCTGATGGCGGGTTACCGCATCGGCCCCTTCGAGGTGGAGACCGTGCTGCTGGAGCACGCCGCGGTGGCGGAGGCCGCCGTGGTCGGCGTACCGGACGAGGAGTACGGCGAGGTCGTCGAGGCATTCGTCGTGCCGCGCCCGGGGATCGAGGCGGGCGACGCGCTCGCGGCCGAGCTGCAGCAGCTGGTCAGGGAGCGATACGCCAAGCACGCCTATCCGCGGCACGTGCACTTCGTGGCCGAGCTGCCGAAGACCTCCAGCGGTAAGACGCAGCGGTTCCTGCTGCGCCCGCGGCAGGCCACACCGCGGGCCCGCTGAGTCGGCCCGGCCTGAGACACCTGGCACCACGTACGCCCCGGCGCCCCGTGTTCGCACACGGGGCGCCGGGGCGTATCCGTGGCCCTGCGGCGTGCTCCCGTGGCCTGGCCCGAGGTCAGCCGCGGGACCGGGACAGCGCCTCCCGCACCGCCTCCTCGGTGCGTCCCACCACCGCCGAACCGTCGTCCGCCGTGATGATGGGCCGCTGGATCAGCTTGGGGTGCTCCGCGAGCGCCGCGATCCAGCGGTCCCGGGCGCTCTCCTCACGCGGCCAGTCCTTCAGCCCCAGCTCCTTCGCGGCGGCCTCCTGGGTCCGGGTGATGTCCCACGGCTCCAGCCCGAGCCGGTCGAGCGCCGCGCGGATCTCGTCCTGGCTCGGTACGTCCTCGAGATAGCGGCGCACGGTGTAACCGGCGCCCTCCGCGTCGAGCAGGGTGAGCGCGCTACGGCACTTCGAGCATGCCGGATTGATCCAGATCTCCATGCCGCACACGGTACCGCGAAAGCGCCTTGGAAACGGGGTCTGACCAGGGGCCTTTGTCAGTACCCGGCCGTAGAATGGAGGGAGTTGAAGGGAAGGTTTCCCGACCAACTCAGGAGGTTGCCGATGGCCGTTGCCGGACCCCCTCTTCAGGATCTTCCGACCTTTCCGACCCTGCCGAAGAAGCGGATGCCGGCCGGGCGCCCGCGTGAGTGGTACGAGTCCCACAACCGCCGTCTGAAGGCGATGCGCCTGGCCATCGCGCTGCTCAACTCCGGTGTCTACCGCCCCGAGCAGGCGTCCAACCGCAAGATACGGTCCACGGCCGCCCGGATCGGGGTGCATCCGCCGTCCGCCACCACCTGCCGGATGGTGCGCTCCCTCATCCGCACCGACCACACCGACCGCGCCGCCTGCGGCTGATACCCGTAAGGTCCGTCGCGCTCCCGGTTCCTTTCCGCTCGGCGGAAAGGAACCGGGAGCTTCCGGGAATCGCGCGGTGTCGGGCCGGGTGGGAATTGAGGGACGAAGGGTGCCGGGGAAGAGCCGAAGAGTGCCGGGGAAATGTTCCGCGGAGAGCCGCGGTGGCCGTTCCGGATATCCGGCTACGCGAACCCTCGGCGGGTTTCTCCGCTCTTCCCCGCCCCTCTCCCGTTGCGAGGGGGCAGGCGCGGGCGCACGCTCTCCTTGACGGAGGGAGTCAGCGATGACCCAGCAATCGCCGTCGGAGGTGGTCGACCGCCCGGTCGTCGGCTCGTACCCGACCTACGCCGGCGCCCAGCGCGCGGTGGATTTCCTGGCCGACAACAAGTTCCCGGTGGAGCACACGGCGATCATCGGCTCGGACCTCCGGATGGTCGAGACCGTGCTCGGGCGGCTGACCAGGGGCCGGGCGGCGCTCGCGGGTGCCGGTACGGGGGCCTGGTTCGGGCTGCTGATCGGGCTGCTGCTGTCCGTGTTCGCGGCGGGGGCCCACAACGTGATCGTGCTGCTGGTGAGCGGTCTGGTCTACGGCGCGGTATTCGGCGCGATCTTTGGATTCGTCGGGCATGCCATGACCGGAGGGCGGCGCGATTTCTCATCGCGCAGCCAGATCGTGGCCGCGCGCTATGAGGTGGTCGCGGACGCCCAGGTCGCCGATGACGCGAAGAACATGCTGGCCAGGCTGGCGATGCGGGAGGGCTGAGCGGCTCCGGGGGCTTTCGGGGGTCCGCGCGCGTACTAACGGCATTAGGAGTAGGGTGTGACTCCGAGAGAGATCACGCCGACCCCGGGGAGCGACGGTGACCACCGGCAGGAGCATGCGCGCGGACGGAGTCCTTCCGCGGCTTCTGCTCGTCGTCGTGCTCGCGCTCGGGGTCTTCGTCATGCACACCCTGGGCCATCCCGGCGGCGGCTCCGGCTCGGGCATGACCCACTCGGCGCGACATGCGTCCGGTGAGATGCTCCCCGCGGCGTACAACGGCGACTCCGGGTCGTACGGCGGCGATCACGGCGGCGGTGCGGCCGCCACCGACACCGGGCCGCGGCGGGCCGCTCCCGCTCCGTCCGTCGAGGCCGGGCATGCCCCGGCCGCGCCCGAGACCAAGCCGCGCGAACCCATGACCGGGATGGACATGGCCTCGCTGTGCGTCGCGGTGCTCGGCGTCTGGGTGCTCGGGGCACTCCTGCACGCCGTGCTCGCCCGCCGGAGCGGTCCGCCGCTGAGGCTTCCCGTGGCGGCGCCCGTCGTCGCGCGGCCCGATCCTCCCTCGCTCGGCCCCGACCTCACTGCCCTGTCTGTTCTGCGGATATAGGCCGAACCGCGCGTAAAGCGCCGGTACGCCCCATGGAACAGTCAATACTTGGCAAAAAGAGGTATATCGACATGACCGCATTCACGCGTGTCCCGCGTCGGCCGTTTCACCGCCGTCTCGCGCTCGTGGGCGCCGTCGCCGCCGGAGGGCTGCTGCTCGCCGGCTGTGGCGGGAACGACGACATGAAGGGCATGGACCACACGAGCGCGAAGGAGTCCGCCGCTTCCGAGGCGACCGCGAGCTCAGCGGCGGGCGCGTTCAACGACGCGGACGTCAGCTTCGCGCAGATGATGATCCCGCACCATGAGCAGGCTCTGGAGATGGCCGGACTGGCCGACGACCGGGCCTCGAGTGCGCGGATCAAGAGCCTGGCGGGGCAGATCGAGAAGGCTCAGGACCCGGAGATCGTCACCCTGAAGTCCTGGCTCAAGGGCTGGGGCAAGCCGGAGAAGGCGTCCTCGGACGAGATGCCCGGAATGCACCATGGTGGGGACGGTAAGAGCGCTATGAGCGGAATGATGTCCGAGGAGGACATGCGAAAGCTCAAGGCCGCCAAGGGGCCCGCCTTCGACCGGGCCTTCGCGAGCATGATGATCGACCATCACAAGGGCGCGATCGCCATGGCGAAGGACGAGAAGAAGAACGGCCGTAACGCCAAGGCCAAGAAGCTCGCCGACGATGTCGTGAAGAGCCAGTCCACAGAGGTCGCCACCTTGCGGACCCTGCTCGACCGGCTCTGAGTCGCGTCATACCCCGCCCCGGGTCCCGCGGTCCCTCCGTATGGCCCGGGGCGGGCCCTGAGGCGCGCTTGGAGTGCTACATCCCGGGGGCGCAGCCCAGCAGGGCAGGCAGCAGCGGTAAGCCCACGGCGACCGCCGCCACCACGCCGCGCAGCGCCGGATGCGGACGCCGACGGGAGTCCAGCATCCGCCGCAGCCGGACCGCCGCGCCCGGTCCGCCGACGGTGAAGGCTCCGCCGGGGGCGTGGGCGGTTTGGCCTGCCGCCATCGTGTAGAGGGCGGAGACGAGCGCCTGGCGTGGATGGCGGCGCAGTGCGCGGTCGTCCGCGGCCATCTCCAGCAGGAGCGCCGTCTGCGCCCTGGCCTCGCGTGCCAGCGGCAGCCACCGGAACACCCGGGCGAACGCCTCGGTGGCCGCCAGCGCCAGATGGTGGCGGCCCGCGATATGCGCGCGCTCATGCTCCAGTACGGACTCCAGTTGTGCCGGGGAGAGCAGCCGCAGCGCGCCCGCGCTCACCACGATCCGCGGCCTGCGGCCGGGCAGGCAGTACGCCGCGGGCGTGTCGTGGTCCAGCACGGTGGCGCGCAGCCGCGCCGAGCGTCGCCCGACCATGTCCAAAACGCTTCGGTGGCGGGCTCGGACGCGCCGGGCCCGCAGCACCTCATGGCCGAAGCAGACAAGCGGAATCAGCGCCGCCGAGGCCGGTACGGCGATGGCCGGAACGCCGATCGGGCCCGTGCCCGGGATCCGGGCGTCCGGCGTCAACCCGCAGAACTGGAGCAAGCCGGACATTCCATTATGAAGATGCCAAGTTGGGGTGACGAGGTGATAAGTGGTCAGAGCGAGCGCGATGGTGAATGACACGGCCAACCCATGCCAAACGGCAACAGCCAAGGCGGGGGCGCGATGCGGCCAGGCGCTGCGAGCCAGCGCCTTCGGGGCCACTGAGCCGACGACGGCGGTGTAGCAGGCCAGGGCGAGGGCGGCCGTCACGCCTTGGTCCGCCGCCCCGCGGTCCGCAGGGCCTTGCGCAGCGCGCTGACCTCCTCAGGGCCCATCTGCTCGACGAAGTGGGTGAGGGCGGCGGAGCGGTCCTCACTGGTGCCCAGGGCGTCCTCCATCAGCGCCGCGGTGTACTCCTCGCGGCTGCGGACCGGTGAGTACACCCACGCCCGGCCCTCTTTGGCGCGCAGCAGCCAACCCTTGTTGTAGAGGATGGAAGCGACGGTCATCACCGTGGTATAGGCGACCGGACGGTGCTCGTTGATGTCGTCCACGATCTCCCGCACCGTCGTGGGACGCTGCCAAGCCCAGAGGCGGTCCATGATCTCCGCCTCGAGCTCCCCCAACCGTCGCATGGACGCTTCCTTCCGCCGTTAGTACGGAGGCCCATAGTAGAGACCCCTCGGCGGGGCGCCGCACGCGGCTGTGGAAAAATCCTCAACTCGCCCTGCCCGCGATAGGCTTGACGCCACGCGCATTCAAATCCGCACGGTTCGAGGGAAGGAAGTCCGGGTGACTGGTCTCAACAAGGGGCTTCAGAAAATCGAGGTGGCGCTCAAGTGGGATCCGAGTCCCCTCGGTGAGCCGCCCCATGATCTCGACATCGTGGCCGGGACGTACCGCGCCGCCGATCCATACGGTGCGCCCGCGTACCTCGTCCACTTCGACAGCCGCTCACCGGACGGCACCATCAACCTCAACAGGGACAGCCGCACCGGTCAGGGCCTTGGCACCGACGAGTCCATGACCCTCGAGCTCGAACGGCTGTCGTCCGAATACGCGCGGGTGGTCGTCGGGATAACCATCCAGCAGGGTGCGGGGCGGAAGGCGTTCGGGGATGTTCCGAACACCAGTGTCCGGATTCTCGATGGATACACCGAACTCATGACGAGTGACTTCACCGGTGTCTCAGAAGCCACTTCCGCCACGGTCGCGGTATTCACCCGGGACGACGCGGGGGAATGGGGAATTCAGAGCGCTATTCGTGGATTCGACGCGGATCCCGAAGGCTTTGGGCAGCTCATGGGCAAGGACTATTCCTGAGCGTCCGGGCGACTTCCCGAGAGCTGCCTGAGAGGCCGGGCCGCCGGTGCCCGATGCGGCGCGGGGCCCGCACGATCGCCGTGTGAGCCCCGCGCCGATTCCGGACATCAGGTCAGATGTCGGATCCGGGTCCGACCGGCGGGCGGCCCGGAGAGCGCGGCCCCCGGGTGAGGGTGTAGCCGCCCACCCCGGCGAGCGCCGCCAGCGCCGCGCCGATCACGGTCCACACCCAGCGGTCCGACCACCAGCCGGAGCCCCAGCCGTCCTCCGGCTCGGCGACCGCGTGCGGGACCTCCTCGCCCTTGTCGTCCGCGGAATTCGAGGCCGTGTCGTCGTCCGGCGGCTCGGAATCCGTCCCGGGGGCCGTTCCGGCCCGCAGTACCGGATTGAGCGGGGCCATGTCCCCGCCGTCGGCGTGCGCCCCGCCCGCGTCCCGTACGGACGCCTCGACCTCGGCGTCGATCGGCAGCCCGAGGTCCTGGGCGGGCAGATCGACGACGGTGAGCCGCACGTAATAGGCGCCCTGCAGAGGGTCGTTGGCCCAGCGCTCGGACCAGGACCGCACCTGGCGCAGGGTGCAGCTCACGGTGACCGTCTGGTCCTGCTGGGCCGCCCGGCGCGCCGGGGTGCCCGAGGCGCACGGCTGGTGGCGGCGCAGACCGTCGTAGACATCCAGCTGCCAGGTGGCGCTGCCATGGCGGCTCGAGGTGTCGGGCAGCTTCAGCTCCGCCTCGACCTCGGGGACCTGCCCGGCGGCGGCCGGGAACACCCAGTACAGATAGTCGCCGGTGGAGGCCGCCGCGGTGGCCTGCTCACCGGGCTTGATCTCGGTGGCGGTACGGAAGCCCGTCCCCGCCTCGGTGGGCGCCTCCGTGCCGCTCTTGCCGTCCGTGCCGTCCTTACCGTCCGCGGCGGCCGGTGCGGCGGCGGTCAGCCAGGCGGCGGCGCACAGGGTGAGCGCGGCGCCCAGAGTACGCAGGGCTCGCATCAGTTGGACCTCCAGACGGTGACACGCCAGCGGGCCAGCCAGCCCCACAGCAACCCCACGAGCAGCCCGCCCACGGTGAGCACGCCCAGCAGCACCCAGCCGCGGCCCAGACCGAAGGCGGCCACATCGGCGGGCGGATCGTCGTTGTCCACCACATCGACGGCGAGCTCCACCGGAAGGCCCGGAGCGCGCTTGACGGAGGCGGGCGCGGAGAACGACTGGCTCAGCTCCACGCACACCGTCCGCGCCGTCTCGTCCTCGTCGTCGTCCACATCCGCGATCGGATAGCGCAGCCCGCTGGAGATGACGTCGGTACGGCCGCTGCCCGCCTCGCTGCCGCGTACCAGCTCCCGGCCGCCCGGGGTCACCGCCCGCAGCAGCACGCCGTAGTCCGGGTCGACAGCGCGGTCCACGGCCACGCTCGCCGAGGCCCGCAGCTCCTGACCGGGCGCCACCCGCAGCCGGTACCAGCGGTGTTCCCCGAAGCTCTCCCGGTCGCTGTAGAGGCCGGAGCCCAGGTACGGGGCCTTCGCGCACTGTGCGGCGCCCCGCACCGGCGTGGGCGTCTCCACGGGCGTGTCGGCGGAGCGCCGGACCAGCTGCTTGATGCGGCTGGAGAGCTGGTCCCGGTGCTGGATCGCCGTATACGTGCCACCGGTGGCCTCGGCGATACAGCTGAGCTGCTCGCGCACCTTGCGGTCCAGCGTCAGCCCGAGCGTGTCGACGACCAGGTGGGTTCCCTGGGCGGCCAGTTCACGGGCCACATCACACGGGTCCGGCAGACCGCAGGAGTCCTCGCCGTCCGTGATCAGTACGATCCGGCGGGTCCCCTCGCCGCCGGAGAGGTCCTTGGACGCGCCGCGCAGCGCGAGCCCGATGGGCGTCCAGCCGGTGGGGCGCAGCGTGGCGACGGCCGCCTTGGCCTCGGTGCGGTCCACCTGGCCCACCGGGTAGAGCCGCTCGCTGTCCTGGCAGCCGGCCTTACGGTCCTTGCCGGGGTAATTGGCACCGAGGGTGCGGATGCCCAGCCGCACCTCTTCGGGTGTGGCGTCCAGCACCTCGTTGAACGCCTGCTTCGCTGCCGCCATCCGGGTGTCGCCGTCGACGTCGCGGGCCCGCATGGAGCCGCTGACGTCGAGCACCAGCTCGACCTTGGGGGAATCGGGAGCCGGTTCGCCGGCCATCGCGGCCGGAGGGGATATCAGGCCGCAGGCGAGGGCCGCGAGCAGCCCCAACGCGCCTGTCGCCAGACGTTTCTTTATGATCACCGGCGCATCTTATGGAGCATCATCCGACTGATCCAAAAGCCCGGCCACTGATCCAAAAGCCCGGCTACCACGGTCGGGGCATACCGCGCCGGGTGTACGGACGGTGTCCGGGTACTCCCCGGGGAGTGGACGAGAATCCCTCTGGTGTCAGCCGCGGCGTTTGCCTCCTCCTCTTAGGGTTTCAGACATGGATCTCCGAAAGACCCGGCCGAGGGGCCGGCGCTTGGTCGCCGCCGTGGCCGCCGCGGTCCTCCTCGTGGGCGCGGGCACCTGGGCGGTGGCCGCCTCCGGCGACCGGCCGGCCGTGCACCGCCAGGACCGCGTGCTGGACATGCCGGGCGCGCGCATCGACACCTCGTACTTCACCGCGGGCACCGGCCGCAGGCCCGCGGTCCTGCTCGGCCACGGCTTCGGCGGCAGCAAGGACGACGTACGCGACCACGCCGAGGAACTCGCCCGTGACGGATACGCCGTGCTGACCTGGTCGGCGCGTGGTTTCGGCAGATCCACGGGGAAGATCGGGCTCAATGACCCGGACCACGAGGTGGCCGATGTCCGGCGGCTGATCGACTGGCTGGCGAAACGTCCCGAGGTGCGGCTCGACCGCCAGGGCGACCCCCGGGTGGGCGTCGCGGGCGCCTCCTACGGCGGGGCGATCTCCCTGCTCGCCGCCGGATACGACCGCCGGGTGGACGCCATCGCGCCCGAGATCACCTACTGGAACCTCGCCGACGCGCTCTTCCCGAACGGCGTCTACAAGAAGCTCTGGGCCGGGCTGTTCTTCACCACCGGCTCGGCCGACCTCACCGGTGCCCAGGGCGGCCAGGAGGACGCCGGCGGCGCGGGTGGCGCCAACGGGGGGACGGGCCCCGGAGGTCAGGGCGGCCAGGGCGGCGGAGGCGGCGGGACGGGCCAAGGAGTCCAGGCGGACCCGGGAGACACGAACGGCGGGGGAGAGGCAAGGACGGACCAGGGCCAGGGCTGCGGTCGCTTCGAGAAGCAGCTGTGCGAGATGTACGAGCGGGTCGCGGTCGCCGGAAAGCCCGACGCCGCCGCCCGTCGGCTGCTCGAGGCCCGCAGCCCGTCCGCCGTCGCCGACCGGATCAAGGTCCCCACGCTGATCCTCCAGGGGCAGGCCGACTCCCTCTTCCCGCTCGGCCACGCCGACGCCATGGCGAAGGCGATCCGGGCCACCGGGGCACCGGTCGCCGTCGACTGGACGGCCGGCGGACATGACGGCGGCGACCGCGAGACCTCGCGGGTGGCGGCCCGCACCGACGCCTGGTTCGACCGCTACCTCAAGGGCGACAAGGGCACCGACACCGGACCCGCCTTCCGGATCAGCCGCACCGGCGGCATCGACACCACCAACGGCGCGGTCCAGCTGCGCGGCGCCACCGGCGACCGCTACCCCGGTCTCGGCGACGGCGGCCGGATGGTGGCGCTGCGCGGACGCGAGCAGTCGTTCGCCAACCCGCCCGGGGCGGGGCCGCCCTCCATCTCCACCGTGCCGGGCATCGCCGGACTGTCCCAGGCGTCCTCGCTCGGCGTCGGCCTCTCCCTCGACATCCCCGGCCAGTTCGCCCGGTTCGACTCGGCGCCGCTGGACCGGCCCTTGCGGATCACCGGATCGCCCGAGGTGAAGGTGCGGGTCAAGGCCGACACGGACGACGCCGTGCTCTTCGCCAAGGTCTACGACGTGGGGCCGGACGGACAGCAGGTGCTGCCCGAGCAGCTGGTCGCGCCGCTGCGCGTCAACGGTGCGAAGCAGGGCCGTACCGTCACCGTGCGGCTGCCGGCCGTGGACCACGAGCTCATCGCGGGCCACCGGCTGCGGCTCGTGCTCGCCTCCACCGACCTCGGCTACGCCTCCCCGGACGAGCCCGCCACCTATACGGTCGGGCTCGCGGACGGCGGTCTGACGGTGCCCACCGCACCCGGGGTGCACACCCAGCCCGCCCCGCTGCCCGCATGGGTGTGGGGGCTGCCGCTCGGCGCGGCCGTGGTGGCGCTCGCGCTGCTGCTGACCGGCAGGCGGCGTACGGCCACTTCGCCGCCCGACCCCGAACTGGCCGACGTACCCCTGCAGATCACCGGTCTGAGCAAGCGCTACGCCAAGTCCGCCGACCGCTACGCGGTGCGCGATCTGTCCTTCCGCGTCGAGAAGGGGCAGGTGCTCGGCCTCCTCGGGCCCAACGGCGCGGGCAAGACCACCACCCTGCGGATGCTGATGGGGCTCATCACCCCCGACGACGGCGAGATCCGGGTCTTCGGCCAGGCCATCAGGCCGGGCGCGCCCGTGCTCTCCCGCGTGGGCGCCTTCGTCGAGGGGGCGGGCTTCCTGCCGCATCTGACCGGCAGCGCCAACCTCGAGTTGTACTGGCGGGCCACCGGCCGCCCCGCCGCCGACGCCCATATCGAGGAGGCCCTGGAGATCGCGGGCCTGGGCAGCGCCCTGGAACGTGCCGTACGCACCTACTCCCAGGGCATGCGGCAGCGGCTGGCCATCGCCCAGGCCATGCTGGGCCTGCCCGATCTGCTGATCCTCGATGAACCGACCAACGGCCTCGACCCGCCGCAGATCCGCGAGATGCGCGAGGTGATGATCCGGTACGCCGCCGCGGGGCGCACGGTGATCGTTTCCAGCCATCTCCTGGCGGAGGTCGAGCAGTCCTGCACCCATCTGGTCGTGATGGACCGCGGCCGGCTCATCCAGGCGGGCGCGGTCGGCGAGATCACCGGTAACGGCGGCAGTGTGCTGGTGGGCCACGACGGCGAGCTGAGCGAGGCCCTGATGGGCAAGGTGGGCGCGCTGCCCGGGGTCCTCTCCGCCCGCCGCACTACCGACGGACTGCTCGTCCAGCTCGACGGGACCACCCCGGCGCGGCTGCTCGCCGAGCTGGTGCGGCTGGAGGTCCCGGTGACCAGCTTCGGGCCCAACCGGCGCCTGGAAGACGCCTTCTTGACGCTGATCGGAGGAGGATCCGCGTGAGCTCCCTGTCCCAGGTCACCGAGGTCGCGCCCGGCTACCGGGCCGGCCACACCCTGCCGCTGCGGGTCGAGGCCGTACGGCAGCTGCGCCGTCGCCGGACCCTGGTGATGGGTCTGGTGCTGGCCTTGCTGCCGTTCGTCCTCGTGGTCGCGTTCGCCATCGGCGGCACCCCTGAGGGGCGGGAGAACCGGGTCACCCTGATGACCACGGCAACCGCCTCCGGCGCCAACCTCGCCGCCACCGCGCTGTTCGTCTCGGCCGCCTTTCTGCTGGTGGTGCCGGTCGCGCTGTTCTGCGGCGACACCGTGGCCTCCGAGGCCAGCTGGTCCTCGCTGCGCTATCTGCTGGCCGCGCCCGTGCCCCGGGCCCGGCTGCTGGTGAGCAAGCTGGCGGTGGCCCTGGTGTTCAGCGCGGCCGCCATGGTGCTGCTGCCGCTGGTCGCGCTCGCGGTGGGCACCGTGGCGTACGGCTGGGGGCCGCTGCGGATGCCCACGGGCGGTGAGCTGCCGGTCGGTGACGCCCTCGTCCGGCTGGCCCTGGTGGTGCTGTACATCTTCCTGTCCCAGCTGGTCACGGCCGCCCTGGCGTTCTGGCTCTCGACCGTCACCGACGCGCCGCTGGGCGCGGTGGGCGGCGCGGTGGGGCTCACCATCGTGGGCAATGTGCTGGACGCGGTCACCGCGCTCGGCTCGTGGCGCGACTTCCTGCCCGCTCACTGGCAGTTCGCGTGGGCGGACGCACTCCAGCCCCACATGGAGTGGGGCGGAATGGTGAAGGGCGTCTCGGTGTCCGTCGCGTACGCCCTGGTGCTCGTCGCGTTCGCCTTCCGCGGCTTCGGCCGCAAGGACGTGGTGTCCTAGCCCGGCCACGGCTGCCGCCCCGGCCACGGCTCCTGCTCCTGGCCCGGCCACGGCCACCGGGCCGGGTCAGTAGTCCTTGAGGGTGTAGGAGTTGACCACCTGGTAGAAGCTGTCGTCGATATTGGTCGGGTTGGTGTCGGGCTCCTGCCCGGCCGACGGCTTCCGCGCCTCCTTCCGGGCCTTGTTGTCGAGCGCGAGCTGTTGATTGGCCGCCACATAGCCCCGCAGCTCGCGCTCGTAGGCGGCGAAGGCCGCGGCGTGGTCGCCGTCCGCGGCCCTGAGCTCGCCCGCCAGGACATAGGCGCCGACCACGGCCACGCTGGTGCTCTGCCCGGACGCCGGCGAGCCGCAGTATCCGGCGTCGCCGACCAGGGCCACCCGGCCACGGGACCAGGAGTCCATGTGGATCTGGGCCGCCGCGTCGAAGTGGAAGTCCGGTGCTCCCCACATGTACTCCAGCAGCCGAGGCATCTCCCAGCGCGCGTCCTTGTACCGCTCGGCCACCAGCCGCTTCTGCTCCGAGACGGACCGGGAGCCGAGGAACGTGGCGGGCGGTTCTTCGGAGTCGATGCCGATGTAGACCCGGGCCTCGGTGTTGTCGCGGACACTCATCATCATGCCGCCCCAGACGTCCCCGACCATCTGGTAAATGACCTCCCAGCGGTCGAGGCCCAGATAGTTCGGCACCGTCCACACGCCCAGATAGCCCCCCAGATGGCGGAGGAAGTCCTCCTCCGGGCCGAAGACCAGCGCCCGGGTGGAGGAGTGCACCCCGTCGGCCGCCACCACGATGTCGAAGGCGCGCGCACCACCTCGGTGGAAGGTGACCGCCACCTCGTCGGGCCCCTGGACGAGCGAGGCGATCGAATCGTTGAAGAGGTACTCGATCCCGTCGCCGCCCGCGGCCATCAGCACCGAGGACAGATCGTCCCGCAGGATCTCGATGTCGGAGCCGTTGAGATCTCCGCCACTCGCGGTCCGCTCGGTGGTGCTGAACAGCTCCTTGCCATTGTCGTCGACCATCGACATACCGCGCAGCCCGGTGTGGCGCGCCCGGATCTCCTCCAGTACGCCCATCCGCTCGCACACCTCGAGCGCCGGGCCCCGTACATCGATCGCCTGTCCGCCCGGGCGCGGGCGCGCGGCGCGCTCTACGACGGTGACCTGGAAGCCATAAAGATCCAGCCAGTAGGCGAGCGCGGGCCCGGCGATACTGGCCCCGGAAATCAGAACCCGTGCATTCCGCATCGTGTTGTCCCTTCCGAATTCAACCACCGAATGTGGTGCCTCGAAAAAGACTGGCTGGCGCCACCGACACCGCACCGACACCGCACCGACGCCCGGTCGATGACGCGCCGACGAGTCGCCGACGCGGTACCGACAGGGCTCCGACACGCCGGTATCGCAGGGGAGTTGGGCATGGCCGGGGTCGATCGGTGGGCGAACGGAACTCTCTCTTCGGTTAATGAGAGTGTTACTTCGATGTGTTGTGTGGTTCTGTAGTGATCGATGAGACTGGGGATTCCGACCGGTCAGCCCAAAAGATCGGTCGCCCCGCACTGGTGATGTTCGGTCCGCCCCCCACGATCCGAACAGGATGGGACCTAATGCGCAATTCACTGGAGCACGTCCGCGTGATCCCCGCCGCCGTCGTGCCCGTCTGTCCGAGACCCCGCCGGAGATCTCACCTCTCCCCGCGCGGATCGGCCACGGTCGCGGCGTAGCCGCCTCTCACCACTCACCGAACGGCGGATCGCCCCGGCCTTCCCGGCGACGCCGTCCTCCGGCCTGCCCGTAGGCGCCTGCCCCTGTGCACATGCCTGCGGGCCACGTGGTCTGCCATGACCCCGGCCGGAACGTTCGCGTGCCCACGGCCCGTTCGGTGACGCACCCCCCACGAAAGGAACCCCTCAGGTGCTTACTTCGCACCACCCACGATCACGCGAACCCCAGCAACCCGTGCCCGCCGCTCGCGGCGACATGGCGGGACAGAGCGGGCATGTGCTGGCGGTTGGCGCACCGGGCCCCAGGCTCGACCGGCTGACACGGACACTCGTCTCCACCGGGCATGAGGTGAGCCATGCGGAGCCCGGCGACGTCAGCCGACAGATGCGGCACTCCCCGCCGGACGCGATCGTCGCCCTGGACGACGCCGACGACGGACTGGACCTGATACGCGAGGTCCGCGCCGTCCCCGCGGGACGGGCGCTCCCCCTGCTGATGGTCACCTCCGACCCCGGCCCCACCGGCGTCGCCGACATGCTGCGCGGCGGTGCCGACGACTGCGTGGCGGAGACCTCCGACCCCGTCGAGCTCTCCGCCCGGATCGAGGCCAAGCTGCGCCGGGTCCCGGTCCCCGTCGAGAATCTGCTGCTCGACCCGCGCACCGGTCTGTACTCCCAGCCCCACTTCCTGGGCGAGCTCGACCGGGAGCTCAAGCGGGTCGACGACAGCCGCACCGGTGGCGTCGTCGCCATGGTGGGCGTGGCCGAGATCGCCGCGCTCGAGGCCCGGCTGGGGCCGCGGGTGCGCCGTGAGGTCGCCGAACGTCTCGCGGGAGTGGCCGAGAAGCTGGGCGGCGTCTGCGACCGGCTCGGCTGGGACGACGAAGGCCATCTGCTGATGCTGATGCCCGGTGTGGACGAGGACACCGCGCGCCGCGAACTGCAGAACTTCGCCAACGCCGTGGCCGGGACCCGCTTCGTGGTGGCCGATGAGAACGTGCGGCTGACCCCGGCGATCGGCTGGACCCCGCTGGCCGACTGCGCGGACCGCGCCCAGGCCGTCGCCAACGCCCGGAACGCGGTCGAGGAGTCGATCCGCCACCGGGATCTGCGGCCGGTCAAGTACGCGGCGTGGATGCGCGGCACCCACCGGCGCGGCCGCCGTACCCTCGCCACCGCGCTCCGCGCCCTGCTGTCCGCGCTCTCGCCCGTCCTGGTGCTCGTCTTCGGGGTGGGCATCCCGTTCGTCTTCTACCAGCAGATGTACAAGCTGGGCTGGGACGTGGGCTCGGCCGCGTACTGGGTCGTGGTGTCCGGTCTTGTGCTCTCGGCCGCGCTGATCGTGCTGGAGTGCCTCTTCTCGCTCGACGCCAAACCCCGGCCGGAACGGCCGGCGCAGCCGTATCCACCGGCCAGCGCCGTCATCGCCGCGTATCTGCCCAATGAGGCCGCGACCATCGTCGACACCATCGAGTCCTTCCTGCGCCTGGACTACCCCAACGAGCTGGAGATCGTGCTCGCGTACAACACGCCGCACCCCATGCCCGTAGAGGAGACCCTGCGCGAGATGGCCCGCCGCGACCCGCGGCTGGTGCTGATGCCGGTGGCGGGCAGCACCTCCAAGGCGCAGAACGTCAACGCAGCGGTCACCCGGGTGCGCGGTGAGTTCGTCGGCATCTTCGACGCGGACCACCACCCGGTGCCCGACGCCTTCCAGCACGCCTGGCACTGGCTGTCGGACGGCTACGACGTGGTCCAGGGCCACTGTGTGATCCGCAACGGCGAGAGCTCCTGGGTCTCCAAGCTGGTGGGCGTGGAGTTCGAGGCCATCTACGCCGTCAGCCACCCCGGCCGGACCCGGCTCTACACCTTCGGCGTCTTCGGCGGCTCCAACGGCTTCTGGCGCACCGATCTGCTCGCCCGGACCCGGATGCACGGCACGATGCTCACCGAGGACATCGACTCCACGATGCGCGCCCTCCACGAGGGCGCCCGGATCGCCACCGACCGCACGCTCATCTCGCGCGAACTGGCTCCCACCACCCTCAAGGCGCTGTGGAACCAGCGGTCGCGCTGGGCCCAGGGCTGGCTCCAGGTGTCGCTGAAGTACCTGTGGCGCGGCTTGCGTTCCCCGGCCTTCACCATTCGTCAGAAGGCGGGGCTGCTGGTGCTGCTGGGGTGGCGGGAGATCCAGCCGTGGCTGACCCTGCAGATCCTGCCCGTGCTGCTGTACTCGGCGTGGCGGGCCGGGGGAGTGGACCATCTCGACTGGGCGGTGCCGGTCTGCCTGCTGGCCACCCTGTTCACGCTGTCCGCCGGGCTGGTGCAGGCGCTGTTCGCGTGGCGGCTCGCGGTGCCCGAACTGCGCCGCCGCAGGGCGTGGTTCTGGCGGTATCTGGTGGTGTCCACCGTCTTCTACAGCCACTTCAAGAACATCGTGGCCCGTCAGTCGCTCCTCAAGGAGGTGCTGCGGGACCGCCAGTGGCGGGTCACCCCGCGCCCCGGTGACAAGGCGGTGAAGCGGACATGAGCACGGTGTCCACGACCATCGCGTCCACCACCGCCCCCCGGGCGGTCAACGGCACGCCCGCCAAGAGCGCGCCCTCGCGGAGCCGGAGGAACCAGGAGATCCAGGGCTTCCGTGGCATGGCGGCGCTCCTCACGGTCGTCTTCCACGTCTGGCAGCAGTACTTCGTCTACGACCGGGACGGCGCCCATTCACCGGTGCCCAACCGGTACGCGAACGCGCTGGTGTCGCTTGAGGTCATCGACTTCTTCTTCGTCCTCTCCGCGTATCTGCTGACGCTGTCCTACGCACGGGCGGCGATCGACGGGGGCTCGACCCGCCCCGGCAGGGTGTTCCTCTTCCGGCGGGCCATCCGGATCGTCCCGCTGTACTTCCTGGCGGTGACGTTCATCTGGGCCACCCGCAATCCCACCCTGCCCGGCGAGTGGTCCGATCTGCTGCACCATCTCACCTTCACCCAGGTCTTCGACCAGGAGCAGATCTTCTACACCATCGGCCCCACCTGGTCGTTGTCGCTGGAAATCATGTTCTATGTGGCGCTGGTGGGGCTCGGCCCGCTGGCCGTCCGCGTCTGCCGTCCGCTGCGCCGGAGGGCCTCCCGGGCGGCGGTGTGCGCCGTGGGATGTGCCCTGCTGTACATCGGGCCGTTCATCTGGATCGCGGTCGCCCGCTACGGGCTGGAGATCCCGCACACCGAATGGCCGGTGTACTTCGGACCGCAGGCCCGCTTCGGCGGGTTCGCCGCGGGCATGGGTCTCGCCGTGCTGATGGTCGCCCTCGGCGACCGCGGACGGCT
Source organism: Streptomyces sp. MK37H (assembly GCF_018035285.1). Classification (NCBI taxonomy): domain Bacteria; kingdom Bacillati; phylum Actinomycetota; class Actinomycetes; order Kitasatosporales; family Streptomycetaceae; genus Streptomyces; species Streptomyces sp. MK37H. The sequence goes on from NZ_JAAAYH010000062.1 coordinate 29,494, forward strand.
GGACGCGAAGGTGGCGATCCCGCTCCGGGTGGCCGCCCTGGTGGGGCTGTATGTGCTGTCCTTCTCCGGTACGGAGGCGGAGGACTTCCCCACCACCTTCTACCACCCGCTGTCCGCCCTGCTGTGGACGCTGCTGCTGTACAGCACCATCCATGTGCGGCGGCAGGGGCGGTGGCACTCGTGGCTCACGGCCCGCTGGCTCACCGGTGTCGGCCTCGCCAGCTACAGCCTCTTCGTCTGGCATGAGCCGATCATGCTGGGCCTGTACAACGCGGGGCTGCTGCCTCCCGACGGCCAGGAGGGCTTCCCGCTGGCCGTGGTCATCGTGCTGGTGGTGGCCGTGGCCGCCGCCGCGGTGAGCTACTGGGCCATCGAGTACCCGGCGAGCCTGCTCGGGAAGCTCAAGGACGGCAAGGGCCGTTCGCGCGACTTCTATCCTTAAGGCCGCGCGCTAGCCAGAAACACCCGTTCCCCGGTGCACGGATGGCCGTACACCGGGGAACGGTGGTTATCATCTGGCTCGTTCTTTACTGTGTAACACGTGTGCGTCGGACATCGGCCCACTAGGAATCGGGCTTCCGGGGCACCCCACCCAACCCACGCCATAACGGGGAGACCAGCGAAATGGGTCGACACAGCCGACCGACCGCCGCACAGCAGGCGCGTACCACGACGCTCAAGGCGGCCACCGCCCTCGGAGTGGCCGGAACCATAGCCTTCGGCCTCCACTCGACGGTCGGCGGTGACAAGTCCGTGCAGGCCCGCTCCGATGTGAACGCACCGCAGGCGCAGGCGCCGGAGATCGAGCCCACCGCGGATGACGCGCCCTCGCAGAGCCATGTCGCGCCCAGCGAGTCCTCGAAGCCGAAGCTGATCTCCGACCACACCGACGCCGC